>NZ_JBSGDY010000030.1:0-47122 GCF_053602615.1 Micromonospora sp. NPDC004336 | reverse complement strand
CGGCCAGATCGTCGTCGTCGACTGCGAAGGCGACCCCAACAACACCGACAAGTCCAAGCTCGTGTTCAGCCGCCAGCGGGGCGCTCGCCCTGGCCGGTGTGTGGCCGAGCCTGCGCCGCGACGTGGACACGGCCGACGACCTGGCGGCGGCGGCCCGGCTCGGGCTGGGGCCGACCACCGCCGCGCTCGCCGGCGCCGGCTGCGCCGCCTGACGGGCCCGCACCGGCCGTGTAGCGTGCGGGGCATGCAGGGCACGGTGGCGACCTACGACGCGGCGACCCGCAGCGGGCTGCTGCTCCTCGACGACGGCACCGAGCTGGCCTTCCCGGCCCGGGCGTTCGACGCCTCCGGCCTGCGGCTGCTCCGCCTCGGCCAGCGCGTACGCGTCGACACCGACGCCGCCGGCGAGGTCGTCCGAGTGTCGTTGCCGACGATGGCCTGAGCGGCCGGTCGAAGTTCGTTTTGCGTTAACCGGGATCGGGTGATTATGAGCGGGTGAGCACCCCTCGCGAGCCCGCCGACCGACCGCCCCACGCCACCGACCGACCGCCCCACGCCACCGACCGACCGCCCCACGCCGCCGACCCGACCGCGCCCCGCAACGGCACCCGCCCCCGGGGCGCCGACGGCCGCTTCCGCCCCCAGGGATCGCCGGAGACCGCCGACGACGCCCCCTCCCTCCCGCAGGCACCGGTCGGGACCGCCGACGACGCCCCCTCCCGCCCCCAGGCACCGGTCGGGACCGCCGACGACGACCGTTTCCGCCGGCAGGCACCGGTCGAGACCGCCGACGACAGCCCCGCCGCCGGCGCGGCGACGGTCCCCGGCACGGCTGCCGCCTCCACCGGCCTGGAGGAGGTGCTGGACCCGGTCGCCGGGCCGTCGGGCGCGTACGCGGCGCCCGCCGGGGTGGCGGACGGCGCAGCCGACGGGCCGCCCGCCGTGGCGCCGCTGCCGGAGGACCGCTTCCTCAACCGGGAGCTCTCCTGGCTCGACTTCAACGCCCGGGTGCTGGCGCTCGCCGAGGACCCGCGCACCCCGCTGCTGGAACGGGCCAAGTTCCTGGCCATCTTCGCCAGCAACCTGGACGAGTTCTACATGGTGCGGGTGGCCGGGCTGAAGCGGCGGCTCCAGGCCGGCCTGCCGGTGCGCGGCGGCGACCGGATGCCGCTGCGTACCCAGCTGGAGGCGGTCGCCGGGAAGGCCGCCGCGCTGGTCTCCCGACACTCGGCCTGCTTCACCGACGACGTGCTGCCGAGGCTGGCCGCCGAGGACATCCGCATCCTGCGCTGGGCGGACCTGGACGACCCGGAGCGGGAGCGGCTGCGCGCGTACTTCCGGGAGCAGATCTTCCCCGTGCTCACCCCGCTGGCGGTCGACCCGGCGCACCCGTTCCCGTACATCTCGGGGCGGTCGCTCAACCTGGCCGTGGCGGTACGCGACCCCGACGGCGGCTCCGAGCTCTTCGCCCGGGTCAAGGTGCCGAACAACGTGCCCCGGTTCGTCCGGGTGCACCGCGACCGGCCGGGCGTGCGGATGCTGCCGGTGGAGGACCTGATCTCGGTGCACCTGGGGCAGCTCTTCTCCGGCATGCAGGTGGTGGAGTGCCACCTGTTCCGGGTCACCCGCAACGCCGAGGTGGAGGTCGACGAGGACCGCGACGAGGACCTGCTCCAGGCCCTGGAGCGGGAGCTGGCCCGGCGCCGCTTCGGCCCGCCCGTCCGGCTCGAGGTGGACGCCTCGATCTCCGACCACATGCTGGAGCTGCTCGTACGCGAGCTGGACATGCACGACCAGGAGGTGCTGCGGGTGCCGGGCCTGCTGGACCTCTCGGCGCTGTGGCAGCTCTACGAGGAGGCGGACCGGCCCGACCTGAAGGACCCGCCGTTCGTGCCGGCCACCCACCCCCGGCTCACCGAGGGCGAGGTGCCCCGCAGCGTCTTCGCCACCCTGCGCGACGGCGACATCCTGGTGCACCACCCCTACCACTCGTTCGCCACCAGCGTGCAGCGCTTCATCGAGCAGGCCGCCGCCGACCCCGACGTGCTGGCCATCAAGCAGACCCTCTACCGCACCAGCGGCGACTCGCCGATCGTCGACGCGCTGGTCGACGCCGCGGCCGCCGGCAAGCAGGTGGTGGTGCTGGTGGAGCTGAAGGCGCGCTTCGACGAGGTGGCCAACATCGGCTGGGCGCGCACCCTGGAGCGCGCCGGCTGCCACGTCGTCTACGGCCTGGTGGGCCTCAAGACGCACTGCAAGACCGCCCTGGTCGTACGCCAGGAGGGCAACCAGATCCGCCGCTACTGCCACATCGGCACCGGCAACTACCACCCGAAGACCGCCCGGCTCTACGAGGACTTCGGCATGCTCACGGCCGACCCGGAGATCGGCGCCGACCTCACCGACCTGTTCAACGTGCTGACCGGATACAGCCGGCAGACCGTGTACCGGCGGCTGCTGGTGGCCCCGCAGGGCATCCGCAGCGGGCTGGTCGAACGCATCGAGCGGGAGATCGCGCACGTGCGCCTCGGCATGCCGGGGCTCGTGCAGATCAAGGTGAACTCGCTCGTCGACGAGGAGATCACCGACGCCCTCTACCGGGCCTCCCGGGCCGGCGTGCACGTCGACCTGCTGATCCGGGGGATGTGCACGCTGCGGCCCGGGGTGCCGGGCCTGTCGGAGAACATCCGGGTCCGCTCGATCCTGGGCCGGTTCCTGGAGCACTCCCGGATCTTCCGGTTCGGCAACAACGGCGACGCCGAGTTCTGGATGGGCTCCGCCGACCTGATGCACCGCAACCTGGACCGCCGCGTCGAGGCGCTGGTGCGGGTGAGCGACCCGGTGGCCCGGGCCGAGCTGGACCACGTCATGACCGCCGCGATGAGCCCCGACGTGGAGGCGTTCGACCTGGCTGCCGACGGCACCTGGAGCCGGCGTACGGGCACGGCCGAGGAGCCGCTGGTGCACCTGCAGGAACTGCTGCTGCGTCGCGTCGGTGGCACCGCGAGTTGACCGGCGCGCGCATAGGCTGACCAGATGCTGCATGAGCGGGACGGGGCCGGCCCGGGTCGGGCGCGGGCGGCCGACGTCCCGGGCGGGACACCACCGATCCGGGCGGCGGGCGGCGTCGTCTGGCGCCCCGACGGGGATCCCGGCGCGGGCGCGCGGCACGCCGGGATGCGCGTCTGCCTGGTGCACCGGCCCCGCTACGGCGACTGGTCGCTACCCAAGGGCAAGCTGGAGCCGGGCGAGCACCCCCTGCTGGCCGCCGTACGCGAGGTGGCCGAGGAGGCCGGCGTCCGGGCGGTGCCGCAGGTGCGGCTCTCCACCGTGCGCTACCGCAGCGAGGGCCGGCCCAAGGTGGTCGACTACTGGTCGATGCGCGCGGTGGCCGACGGCGGCTTCCAGCCGGACACGGAGGTCGACGAGGTGCGCTGGGTCGGCGTGGACGAGGCCGTCCGGCTGGTCAGCTACCCGCACGACGCCGAGGTGCTCGCCGGGTTCGCGGCCCTGCCGGCGGTCACCGGGACGGTCGCGCTGGTCCGGCACGCGCACGCGGGCAGGCGCGCCACCTGGTCCGGGCCGGACACCGGCCGGCCGCTGGACGCGCGGGGCTGGGCGCAGGCCCACGCGCTGGCGCCGCTGGTGGCGGCGGTCCGGCCGGCGCGGCTGCTGTCGGCCGCGGCCCGCCGGTGCGTGCAGACGCTCGACCCGGCGGCGGCGCTGCTGGACCTGCCGATCGAGGTGGACGGCGACCTGGACGAGCCGAGGCCGGGCCAGCAGCCCGACGAGTGCGCGCTGGCCGCCGCGGCCCGCCTGAGCGCGCTGGCGGCCTCGGGCGGGCAGGCGGGGGTGTGCAGCCAGGGCAAGGTGATCCCGGGCGCCCTGGAGCGCCTCACCGGCCGGGCCGACGACTTCACCACCCCGAAGGGCGGCGGCTGGCTGCTCGCCTTCACCGAGGACCGCCTGCTCGCCGCCGACCGCCTCTGACCCGCCCACCGACGCGACCATCCGGCCCGCCCCCGCCGGCGCGGCGGCACCCGGAGACCGACCGGGCCGGCCGAGGCGGCGGGCGCCCGACTACTACCGGGCCGGCGGCAGGGTCAGGGTCACCGCGACCGGGAGGTGGTCGCTGGCCGTGCCGCGCGGCGCCACCGCGTCCCGGGCGGCCAGGCCGGGCGTGACGAGGACGTGGTCGATCTGCTGGCGCGGGTCATCCGCCGGGCTGGTCGGCAGCGGACGGGCCGGGGCCAGCGCGTCGACGAGGCCGGCCCGGAGGAACTCGGCGAACGCCGGGTCGTCCGGCTCGGTGTTCAGGTCACCGGCGACCACCAGCGGGCGGTCGGCGGCGTACCGCAGGGCGAACTCGGCGACCGCGCGGGCCTGGACCACCGGGTCCTCGCCCGGCGGCGGTTGCAGGTGGGTGGCGACCACCGCCAGGCGGACGCCCTCGCTGAAGTCCACCGTGACGCCGAGGGCCTGCGCGCCGGTGGGCGCGCCGACCGCCGGCAGCCGCCGGGTCCGGGCCTCGTCCAGGGGCCAGCGGCTCAGCACGGCGTCGCCCCAGAGGGCGTCGGCGGCGGGGGCGAAGACGTACGGCATCTCCAGCCGCTCCGCCAGCAGGTCGAGCGTGTCGTGGCCGCCGTTGAGCAGCCAGCCCCGGTCCACCTCGCTGAGCGCCACGACGTCGGCCCCGGCGACCGCCCGGGCCAGCGCGTCCGGATCGAAGCGGCCGTCCGTGCCGAAGCCCATCCGGACGTTGTACGCCGCCACCCGCACCGTCTCGGGCGGGCCGTCCCGGTTGCTGGCGACCAGCAGCTCGTCGCTGGCGACGGCGGCGAGCAGGGTCAGCAGGGCGACGGAGGCGGCGGTACGCACCGGCGGCAGCGACGGCGCCACCCGATCCGCCGCGGGCCGGGCGGTCAGCGCCACCGCGGCGACGAGCACCGCCACGGCCACGGGCACCCCGGCGTTGGGGTGCCCCAGGTCGTACGCGGCGTAGTAGAGCACCGCCGCGACGGCGAAGAGCAGCATCCCGGCGACGACGGCGTACGCCCGCCGCCCCGCCGCCCGGGCCGGATCGGCGGCACCGCCGGTCGCCGGGCGCGGGTCCGCCGCGCCGGCGGACGCCAGGCAGCCGCCGAGCCCGGCCGCGCTGAGCAGGATGGCCGGCAGCAGCAGTCCACCGCGTTCGAGGGCGAAGAGGACGGCCCCGGCGACCAGGGCCGCCGGGGCGAGCCACCGCGACGTCCCGTGGCGGGGGGACGCCAGCGCGGCGAGCAGGAACCCACCGACGGCCAGGGCGACCGGGGCGGGCCCGAAGAGCGGCACCGTGGCGACCCCCACGTCGTCGTCGAGGTGCGAGCGCAGCAGGCCGAACTGGTAGGACGTCGCCGTGCGGGCGACCGCAGGGGAGAGCGCGACCATGCCGGCGAGCAGCACCGCCGGGCCGACCAGCAGCCAGCTCCGTACGCCGCCCTGGCCGGCCGGCGGTGCGGGGCGCGCCTGCCCGGCCAGGAAGAGCCCGGCGACCGCGACGGCGACCAGCCACGACGCCCAGGCCCCGCCCAGCGGCGGCTGGTAGGTGTCCAGCGCGGTGTGCGTGAGCGCGCCGAGCGCCAGCCCGAGCGCCAGGCCGGGCACCGGCCGGTCGGTGGTGGCGGCGACGCCGGCGAGCCAGACCAGCCCGGCGAGCAGGCCGGCCGTGGCGAGCCAGAGCTGGAGCCGACCGCCGGGTTGGCCGGCGACGGCGAGCCGGGCGGCGACGAGCAGCACGGCGGCGACGGGCGTGACCGGGCGGGCGCCGGCCCGGCGGACCAGCGCGGGAGCGGCCAGCGCGAGCACGAACCAGCCGAGCGCGAACGCCCCGAGCAGCTCGGCCGGGGTCGAGGCGGCCTGCCCGAAGATGGTGATGACGGCCGGCAGGAAGGCGCGCAGGACGTCGACCAGGAGCACGACGCCCAGGGCGAGGGTGAGGGTGGGAAGGTGGCGGTAGCGCACGGGGCTGCCTTTCGCCGACCGGAAGGGGTGCGGCGATTCTGCGGGCGGCGCGCCGCCCCGGTCAACGCCCCGGCGACGAAACCCGCCCGCCGGAGCGCCCGCTCCCCCGGCCGGCCACGACGCCGGGCGGACGCGACGCCGGGCGGACACGACGCCGGGCGGACACGACGCCGGGCGGACACGACGCCGGGCGGACACGACGCCGGGCGGACACGACGAGGGCGCCCACCCCACGGGTGGACGCCCTCGTACCGCCAGGATCAGCGCTTGGTCGCGGCCTTCTTGGCCGGCGCCTTCTTCGCCGGGGCCTTCTTGGCCGCGGCGCTCTTGCTCGCCGCCGCGGTGGTCTTCTTCGCCGCGGTGGCCTTCGTCGCCGCGGCGCTCTTCTTCGCCGGGGCTGCCTTGGTGGTCGCGGTCTTCTTCGCCGCGGTGGTCTTGGTCGCCTTCGCCGGGGCCGCCTTGGCCGTGGTGGTCTTCTTCGCCGCGGCGGTCTTCGACGCCGCGGACGTGGTCGCCTTGGCGCCGGTCGCCTTCGCGCCCGTGGCCTTGGCGCCCGTGGCCTTGGCGCCCGTGGCCTTGGCACCCGTGGCCTTGGCGCCGGTCGCCTTGGCACCCGTGGCCTTGGCGCCGGTGGCCTTCGCCCCGGTGGTCTTGGCGGCGGCCGTGGCGGTCTTCTTCGCCGCCGCCGTGGCCTTCGGCACCTTGCCGCTGGCCACCATCTCCTTGAATCCGGCGCCCGGACGGAAGGTCGGGACGGATGTCTTCTTGACCTTCACCGCCTCGCCGGTCCGCGGGTTGCGCGCTGTTCGGGCGCCCCGGACGCGCTTTTCGAACGCTCCGAATCCGGTGATCGCCACCTTCTCGCCCTTGGTGACCGCCGCCTGGACCTCAGCGAGGACCGCGTCGAGCGCGGCCGTCGCCGTCTTCCGGTCCCCCAGGCGAACGGCGAGCGCCTCGATGAGCTCGGCCTTGTTCACGACTTCCTCCCGATTGTGCAACTGACTCGACGCGAGCCATTCTGCGCGCACGGTATGCCCTGTGCTGCCGGGACACAAACATTCGGTGGAAAAAAGCCCTTGTGTCGTAACGGATTCGCCCCCACCGGTCGGACCGGTGGGGGCGGAAACCGCTGCGGGATCGGGCGTACGGCTATGCGACCGTCGGCAGGAACGGGGGCCGGGTGGCCTCGAAGGCGCCGATCTCGGCCTCGTGCCGGAGGGTGAGTCCAATGTCGTCCAAGCCCTCCATCAGCCGCCAGCGGCTGAAGTCGTCCAGGGGGAACGACCAGGTGGCCTCGCCGACCCGGACCTGCCGGGCGGTCAGGTCGACGGTCACCGGAGTGGTCGGGTCGGCCTCGACGAGATCCCAGATCTCCTCGACCGCTTTCAATTCCAACTCGACCGGCAGCAACCCCTCCTTGAGCGCGTTGCCCCGGAAGATGTCACCGAAGCGGGGGGAGATCACGGCGCGGAAGCCCCAGTCGCGCAGCGCCCAGACGGCGTGCTCGCGCGAGGAGCCGGTGCCGAACTCCGGGCCGGCCACGAGAATCGACGACCCGGAATACGCGGCATCGTTGAGCACGAATTCCGGGTCCTCCCGCCACGCGCTGAACAAGCCGTCCGCGAAACCGGTCCGGGTCACCCGCTTGAGGTACACGGCGGGGATGATCTGATCGGTGTCCACGTTGGAACGGCGCAGCGGCACGGCGGTGCCGGTGTGGGTGGTGAACCTCTCCATCTGCGGTGCCCTTCTACAGGTCGGCGGGAGCGGCCAGCCGGCCCGCCACGGCGGTGGCGGCGGCGACCGGCGGGGAGACCAGGTGGGTGCGTCCGCCCCGGCCCTGGCGGCCCTCGAAGTTGCGGTTGGAGGTGGAGGCGGAGCGCTGGCCGGGCGAGAGCGTGTCCGGGTTCATGCCCAGACACATGGAGCAGCCGGCGAAGCGCCACTCGGCCCCAGCGTCGGCGAAGACCTTGTCCAGCCCCTCCGCCTCGGCCGCCTCGCGCACGGCGGCGGAGCCGGGCACGACGAGCATCCGCACCCCGTCGGCGACCCGGTGCCCGCGCAGCACGTCGGCGGCGGCCCGGAGGTCCTCCAGCCGGCCGTTGGTGCAGGAGCCGACGAAGACCACGTCGACCGCGAGGTCGCGCAGCGGGGTCCCGGCCCGCAGGTCCATGTACTCCAGCGCGCGCCGGGCGGCGGTCCGCTCGGCCTCGGTGGGGAACTCCTCGGGATCCGGCACCGCCGCGCCCAGCGGCGCGCCCTGGCCCGGGTTGGTGCCCCAGGTGACGAACGGGGTCACCGCGCCGGCGTCCAGGGTCACCTCGGCGTCGAAGGTCGCGCCCTCGTCGGTGGGCAGGGTCCGCCACCAGGCGACCGCCGCGTCCCAGTCGGCGCCCTTCGGGGCGTTCGGCCGCCCCTTCAGGTACGCGAACGTGGTCTCGTCCGGCGCGATCATGCCGGCCTTGGCGCCCCACTCGATCGACATGTTGGCGATGGTCATCCGCCCCTCCATGGACAGCGACCGGATCGCCTCGCCGCGGTACTCGACGATGTGCCCGCGCCCGCCGCCGGTGCCGACCTGGGCGATCAGCGCGAGCACCAGGTCCTTGGCGGTGACCCCGGGGGCGAGCCGCCCGGTGACGTTCACCGCCATCGTCTTCGGCCGGGTCTGCGGCAGCGTCTGGGTGGCCAGCACGTGCTCGACCTCGCTGGTGCCGATGCCGAACGCGAGCGCCCCGAACGCGCCGTGGGTGGCGGTGTGCGAGTCGCCGCAGACGATGGTCATGCCGGGCTGGGTGACGCCGAGCTGCGGGCCGATGACGTGCACGATGCCCTGGTTGGCGTCGCCGAGGGGGTGCAGCCGGACGCCGAACTCGGCGCAGTTGCGGCGCAGCGTCTCGATCTGCGTACGCGAGGTGGGGTCGGCGATGGTGAGCAGGTCGCCACGCCGCTCCCGGAACGACGGGTCGGCGTACCCGGTCGGGGTGTTGTGGTCCTCGGTCGCGAGCGTGAGGTCGGTGCGGCGTACCCGGCGGCCGGCGAGGCGCAGCCCGTCGAAGGCCTGCGGGCTGGTCACCTCGTGCAGCAGGTGCAGGTCGATGAAGAGCAGATCCGGCTCGCCCTCGGCGGACCGTACGACGTGCGCGTCCCAGACCTTCTCGGCCAGGGTCCTCGGCTCGGTAGTAGTGACTCCCACCATCTGGACATCCTAAATTCTGGGAGGTAAATTTCGGCTTGTGGGACACAGTATGAGCGGTGTCGGCGTTCTCGACAAGGCGGTGGTCATCCTGGCCGCCTGCGTCGACGGCGCCAGCCTGGCCGAACTCGTTGAACGCACCAAGCTGCCCCGGGCCACCGCGCACCGGCTGGCGCAGGCGCTGGAGATCCACCGGATGCTGGTCCGGGACACCCAGGGCCGCTGGCGCCCCGGCCCGCGCCTGGGCGAACTCGCCAACGCCGCGCCGGACGTGCTGCTGACGGCGGCGGAGCCGCTGCTGGCGGCGCTCCGGGACGCGACGGGCGAAAGCGCCCAGCTCTACCTGCGCCGCGCCGACGAGCGGATCTGCGTGGCCGCCGCCGAGCGAGCCAGCGGCCTGCGGGACACCGTGCCGGTCGGCTCGGTGCTGCCGATGACGGCCGGCTCCGCCGCCCAGATCCTGCTCGCCTGGGAGCCGCCGGAGGCGGTGATGCCGCTGCTGCCCCGGTCCAAGTTCACCGGCCGCACCCTGGCCGAGGTACGCCGCCGCGGCTGGGCGCAGAGCATCGCCGAACGCGAGGCGGGTGTGGCGAGCGTCTCCGCCCCGATCCGCGACCGCACCGGCCGGGTCATCGCCGCGATCAGCATCTCCGGCCCGATCGAGCGCCTGGGCCGCCGCCCCGGCGAACGCCACGCCATGGCCGTCGTCCGCGCCGGCCAACGCCTCTCCGGCCTCTGACGCCACCCCGAACGCCGGCTGCTACGGAAGGTCGCCGGAAGACGGGATGCGAAACGGCCCGTCCCACCGGGAGTGGGACGGGCCGTTCGAGACGTAGCCCCGACCGGATTCGAACCGGCGCTACCGCCTTGAGAGGGCGGCGTCCTGGGCCGCTAGACGACGGGGCCAAGACTTCACTGCTTCCACCACCCTCGCGAGCGGTGCCGCTGTAGTCTAGCGGCGTCCCTCCGGAGACGAAAACCGGGGGCGTGCCCGGCGGCCGGGCAGCGGGCCGCCGCAGTCGACCGGGCATGCGAAACGGCCCGCCCCACCGGAGTGGAACGGGCCGTCCGAGATGTAGCCCCGACCGGATTCGAACCGGCGCTACCGCCTTGAGAGGGCGGCGTCCTGGGCCGCTAGACGACGGGGCCAGAACCTGCCTTGCCGCACCGCTCTGCCGAGCGGCGCGGCTGGACTCTATCAGAGAGAACCTCCGACCCCCTGACGGGAACCGGAGACTCTCTCCAGAGAGATCCAGCGCTCGAAGCTCTCTCGAACCTCGGCTGCGCTGGGGTACCAGGACTCGAACCTAGACTAACTGAACCAGAATCAGTCGGGCTGCCAATTACCCCATACCCCATTGGCCCCTTGCGGTGCCGGGAACAAACTTTACCCTCCCGGCCCCAGCAGGCCAAATCGAGCCCCCGAAACCGCCACTGAGCTGCGCAGACAGGGCCTCGGCCCGGATCAGGCGACGGGCACCACCGGATTGGTGAGCTCCCCGATCCCCTCGATCCGCACGGTGACCGTATCCCCGTCCGTGAGCGGGCTAACCCCCGCCGGCGTGCCGGTGAGCACCACGTCGCCGGGAAGCAGCGTCATCACGTGCGAGACGTACGACACCAGGGCCGGCACGTCGAAGACCATGTCCCGCGTCCGGCCGAGCTGGCGGACCTCCATCTCCTCGGGGTCACGCCCCACCTCGCAGCGGATCTCCAGGTCCCGCACGTCGAGGCCGGTGGTGATCCACGGCCCGATCGGGCAGAACGAGTCGAAGCCCTTGGCGCGGGTCCACTGGCCGTCCGAGCGCTGGAGGTCCCGGGCCGTGACGTCGTTGGCGCAGGTGTAGCCGAAGATGGCCCGCTCCGCGGCCGCCCGGTCGGCCCGGCGCGCGCCGGGCGCGCCGATGACCACCGCCAACTCGGCCTCGTGCTCGACCTGCCGGGAGAAGATCGGCAGCCGGATCGCGTCCCGGGGGCCGATCACGGAGGTGGACGGCTTGAGGAAGAGCAGCGGCTCCTTCGGCACCTCGCTGCCGTGTTCGGCGGCGTGCTCGGCGTAGTTGCGACCGACGCAGACGACCTTGCTGGGCAGGATCGGCGAGAGCAGCCGGACGTCGGACAGCGCCCAGCGGGCCCCGCTGAAGGTGATCTGGCCGAACGGGTGGCCCTCGATCTCGGCGACGGTCAGGCCCTGCGGGCCCGCCTCCGGCTCGCCCTCGACGACCCCGAACGACATTCCCTTGGCATGAGCAAAACGAGCGATACGCACCCGGCCAATCTAGCCCCGACCGGCGGCGCCTTGGCCGAGGCCACGACCGGGTCCCGGGCGACGTCCCGACCTCGGCCCCGTGGCCGGCGCACTGTACGCCACCGGCCGCCCGCCCGGGCCGACTTCCCGACTTCGTACCCGCCCGGCGTCGCCGCGCCCCTAGCGTCGGCTCCGGAGGTTCGTTCGCATGCCTGCATCGACACGACACCACAGGGCCCTCGCAGTGTTCGTACACGGCCTCGGCATTCTCGCCGCCGTGCCGGCACTGCCCACGGCGGCACCGCCCGCGGCGGCCGCGCAGCCACCACCGGCGGCGGCCGCGCCGACCCCGGCGCCGGGGATGCCGTCGGTGCCGCCGGCGGTGCCGACGCCGACCCGGGCCGCCCCGCCGGTGGCGAAGCCGCCGGTCACGGTGACGGTGGCGCCGGAGAGCACGCCGGCGCCGCGCTACCGGATCGAGGTCCGCAACACCGGCAGCACGCCGGTGGACACCACCGTGCGGCAGGAGCTGCCGCCCGGCGCCTCGGCGACCGCCATCACCACCGGCGGCCGGGCCAACCGCGCCGGCGGCCAGTCCGCCACCGAGGTGACCTGGCAGCTCAAGCTTCCCGCCCGCAGCACCACCACCCTCGGCACGACGCTGACCACCGCCGCCCCGGACCGGCCGCTGACCGCTCCGGCCTGCGCCTTCGCCCGGGACGGCAGCCGGCCGTACGACTGCGGGACCGCGACCTGGAACGCCGCCGCGCCGGCGGCCGCCCAGGAGACGCCGCAGACGCCGGCGTGGCGCCGGACGCCGGTGCTGCTGGCCGGGCTGGCCACGGTGGCGGTGCTCGCGATCGGTGGGGTCTGGACGTGGCGGCGGCGCCGGCGGCCCGTCGCCGCCGCCCTCTCCCCCGGCGGGCCGGGGACCGTCTACCCGAGGCCGGCCACGCCCCGGCCGGTGCAGGTCCGCCGCACGCCGTCGGTCTGGCTGATCGTCCCGGTGGCCGCCGCGGTGCTGGCCGGCACGGTGGGCACCGCCGCCTGGACGGCCACCCGGGAGGCGGCGTCCATCGACACCGACAGCCAGCCGACCAGCGGCGCGTGGATCGGGCAGGGCGCCAACGGCGCGATCGGCGAGCCGCTGCGCGAGTCCGCCTTCGAGTTCACCGTCTACCGGGTGGCGTGCGAACCGGGCGTCGGCGCGAGGCGGTGCCAGGCGACGCTCGGGGTGCGCAACCTCACCCCGGAGCAGCAGAGCTGGCACGGCCGGCTGCAGCGGGCGTACCTGCCGGACGGCAACTTCGTCACCGCCGACGAGCAGGCCACCCGGGTCGCCAACCAGGGCCGGGACGTGTTCGCCCAGCCGATGGCGGCCGGCAGCCGGACGGTGCTGCCGCTGGTCTTCACGGTCGGCGGGAAGGCCCCGCCCGAGCAGTTGGAGCTGCGCAGTGGGGTGTTCTCCGCCGGCGTCCGGGTGGACGTGCCCTGACCGGCGGCCGGGCGGCGGTCGTACCCTGGGTCCGTGACCGCCGCCCTCGCCCCCACCTGCCCGAGGTGGAAGATCGTCGGGCGGCCCGGAGCGGACAACCGGGGCCGGGGCCGGTGAACACCATCCCCGTGACCAACTGGCTTCCGCTCATGGCGGCCCACGAGCGGCGCGCCGACTCCCTCACCGCGGGCCACCGCGCGCGCCGGGCCGCCCGGGAGCGGCACGCCGTCGACGACTTCCTGTACGACTACTACGGGACCCGGCCCGCCGTGCTGCGGCGGTGGCACCCCGGGGTGGGCGCCCGCCTGGAGCCCGGGCCGGACGTCGCCGTCCCGCACGGGCGGTGGCGCTGGTACGCCACGGACGCCGACGGGGCGGTGGGTCTCGACGTCGCGGCGTTCCTCGCCGACCGGGGAGATTCGGTGCGCTTCGTCCACCGGTTGTTGTCCGCGATCGCGTCGCGCCCCGCCTTCACCGGCTGCTTCGGCCTGCACGAGTGGGCGATGGTGTACCGCCAGCGGGAGCATCGGCACCCGCTCCCCCTGCGACTCGGGCAGGCGGGCACCGACGCGGTGGTCGAGTCGCACCAGATCCGCTGCACGCACTTCGACGCGTTCCGGTTCTTCACGCCCGAGGCGGTGCCCCTCAACCGGCTGCGGCCCACCCGGGAGAGCCAGGTGGAACTCGACCAGCCCGGCTGCCTGCACGCCTCGATGGACTGCCACAAGTGGGCGACCAAGCTGGGCCCGGCGGTCCCGGGTGACCTGGCGCTCGACTGCTTCGAGCTGGCGCGGGACATCCGGCTGCTCGACATGCGGGCGTCCCCGTACGACCTCTCCTCGTACGGGGAACCGGCGGTGGCCATCGAGACTGCGGAGGGCAAGGCGGAGTACGTGGCTCGGCAACGCGAGTTCGCGCAGCGTGCCGGCCGGCTGCGCGCCCGGCTGATCGAGGTGTGCGCGACGCTGCTGGAGCCGCCGGCAGCAGTGACCGGCTGAGCCGCCCACGGCTGCGTCCGAGCTATCAGTCGCCGTCGACGCGGCGGTCGCGCTTGCGCTGCGACTGGCGCTTCTTCTCGGCCAGCCGACGCTCCTTGGCCCCGCGCGAGGGCCGGGTCGGCCGGCGGGGCGGGGGTGGCGGGGCCGCCGCCTCGCGCAGCAGGGCGGCCATCCGTTCGCGGGCGGCCTCCCGGTTGGCCAGCTGGGCGCGGTGCTCGCTCGCGGTGACGGTCAGCACGCCGTCGACGAGCCGCCCGGCGAGGCGTTCGATCGCCCGCGCCCGCAGCGGCTCGGGTACGCCGGGGGACGCGGCCAGGTCGTAGCTCAGCTCGACCCGGGAGTCGGTGGTGTTCACGCCCTGGCCGCCGGGCCCGGACGAGCGGGAGAAGCGCTCCCGCAGCTCAGCGGCGGGGACGACCCACCGGCCGGTCACCCGCAGTCCGTCGTCCACGTCCCGAGGCTAACGCCCCGCCCGGGTGCTCGTGGTGGCGGTCGGGGTCGGGGTCGGTGCGGGCTCGCCCTCGGAGCCGACGGCGGCGTACGCGACGGCCCCCACCAGCAGCAGGGCGATGATCCCGATCTTCGTGGTGGCCACCTTGATCAGCAGCCACGCGGTGCGCCGGGCACCGGGCACGGTCTTCTTGACGGTCTGGTAGTCGGCCCACCCGCGTCGCGCCCGGGCGTACGCCGACCCCACACCGGTTCCGATGAACAGGCCCACCAGCAGGAGGGCCGCGATGACAGGACGCTCCACCCACGCCAGTATCCATACTCAGCGTAATATTTCCATGGTCCGATCATTTCGCGCCGGGTATCCGACAGTTCTCACGTTCCCAGGGCCGGGCCGGCGGGCTTGCCCGCAGCTCAGCCCCCCTTTCCGATGATCGTGTCGGCGGTCTGCTGCACCTGCTCGATGGGGATGGCGAAGCCGATCCCGATGGAGCCGTTGCCGTCGATCGTGGCGATCGCCGTGTTCACCCCCACCACCTCGCCGCGCGCGTTGACCAGCGGGCCGCCCGAGTTGCCCGGGTTGATCGAGGCGTCGGTCTGCACCGCCGTGTGCCGGTTGTCGCCGAGACGCACCTGCCGGTCCAGGGCGCTCACGATGCCGGCCGTGACGGTGCCGGCGAGTCCCAGCGGCGAACCGACCGCCAGCACCGGCTCGCCGACCCGGGTCGACCCCGGCTTGGCCAGCGGCAGCGCCGCCAGGCCGGCCGACGGCGGGACCCGCAGCACCGCGAGGTCGCTGCGCGGCTCCCGGCCGACCACCTCGGCGGCGAACCGTCGCCCGTCCGGCAGCTCGACGGTCACCGCGCCGTCGCGCCCCTTGGCCAGGATGTGGTCGTTGGTGATGATGTGCTGCTGGTCGTCGACGGCGAAGCCGGAGCCGGTCGCCGAGCCCCCGCGCCCCCCGCCCACGAGCACCGAGACCACCCCCGGCACCGTCTTCTCGGCCGCGGTCACCAGCTCCGCCGGCACCGGGGCGGCCGAGGCCGCCGCCGGGCCGGGTTCGCCGCCCCGGCCGGCCACCACGCCGCCGGCCACCGCGCCGGAGGCGGTGGACAGGGCCACCACCGCCAGCCCGGCCAGCAGCCACCCGCGCGGTCGCCGTCCGGCCGGGCCCCGGTCCGGTCCGGTCCCGTCCCACCAGGTCCGCCCGTCCGGATCCAGCTCCGGCGAGACGAACCAGGGGCCGCGCGGTTCGCCCAACCCGGTCTGCGCTGCCATGCGTACGCTCCTCACGTGTCCTTGCCGGCGATGGCCGTACGGGGTCAGGGCAGCCGGGAGAACCAGCGCATCGAGCCGGCCGCGGCGCCCAGGGCGAACACCAGCCCCAGCCCGATGAAGCGGGCCGAGACGTCCTGCCGTTCGGTGCGGTAGCCCACCGAGGTGCCGATGTCTTCGTAGACCGCGCGCAGCTCGTCGCTGGTGCTGGCCTCGTGGAACCCGCCCCCGGTCTCCTCGGCGACCGCGCGCAGGGTCTGCCCGTCCACGGGCACCTGGATCGGCCGGCCGCCCCGGTCGACGGTGCCGCCGGGCGTGCCGAACGAGATGGTGTGCACCGGCACCTGCATGTTCACCGCGTCGGCGGCGGCCTCCATCGGGTCCATGCCGGAGGTGTTCGCGCCGTCGGAGAGCAGGATGATCCGCGCCGGCGGCGGATCCGTCGCGGCCTCGCTGTCGAAGCCCTTGACGGCGCCGAGCGAGGTGCTGATGGCCTCCCCAATGGCGGTGCCCTGCACCCCCGTGGCGCCCTCGACCAGCCGCTCGATGCCCTCGTGCAGCGCCTCCCGGTCGGTGCTCGGCGGCACCAGCACCGCCGCGCTGCCGGCGAAGGCGACCAGGCCGACGTTGAACTCGTCGGGCAGGCCGTCGACGAAGCTCCGGGCCGACTCCTTGGCGGCGCTGAGCCGGTCCGGCTCCACGTCGCCGGCCAGCATCGAGGTGGAGACGTCCACGGCGACCATCACCGTCGCCCGCTCCCGGGGCACCCGCACCTCGGCCGTGGGCCGGGCGAAGCCGACCACGAGCAGCGCCAGCATGGCGAGGAAGAGCCCGGCCGGCAGGTGCCGGCGCCAGGTCGGCCGCTGCGGCGCGACCCGGTCGAGCAGCCGCAGGTTGGTGAAGCGCACGGCGTAGCGGCTGCGGCGGCGCTGCACCAGCAGGTAGCCGACGGCCAGGGCGAGCACCCCCAGCAGCAGCCAGAGCCGCACCGGCGACTGCCAGATCACGCCGCACCTCCCCGGGCGGCGCGAGCCGGAGCGGCGGCGAGGCGCCGCTGGGCGTGCACGTGCCGCACGATGTCGGCGCCCCAGTCCCGGTCGGTGCGCAGCGGCAGGTGGGCCGCCCCGCTGCGACGCAGCGCCTGGCGTACCTGGTCGCGCTGGGCGGCGGCGGCCACCGCGTACCGCTCGCGCAGGCGCGGGTCGCCGGTCCAGACCTCCCGCCGCCGGCCGGTCTCCGGGTCGGCCAGGGTGACCAGGCCGACGTCCGGCAGCTCCAGCTCACGCGGGTCGGTGACCTCCACGGCCAGCACCTGGTGCCGTACGGCGAGCCGGCGCAGCGGCGCCTCCCAGGGCGGCGCGTGCCGGGGATCGTCGGGCAGGCCGTCGAGGAAGTCCGAGACCACCACCACGAGGCCGCGGCGCGACGCCACCCGGTGCACGGCGGCCAGCCCGTCGGTGAGGTCGGGGCCACCGGGCGGCGGGTTCGGTTCGTCGTGGCCGCCGGAACGCGGCGCGGTCAGCAGGGTCCGGAGCAGCCCGAGCAGGTGGGTACGCCCGCTGCGCGGCGGGAACCGGCGCAACCGGGTCGGGCCGAGCACCTGCGCGCCGAGCCGGTTGCCGGCCCCGGCGGTGAGGAAGCCGACCGCGGCCACGGCGGCCACGGCCAGTTCACGCTTGTCCAGCTCGGCGGTGCCGTACTCCATGCTGGGGCTCGCGTCGACCAGCAGCCAGGTGGTCAGCTCCCGGTCGGCGTCGACCTCGCGGACGTGCGGCACCGTGGTCCGGGCGGTCACCGCCCAGTCCATCCGGCGCACCTCGTCCTCCCCCGGGCGGTACTCTCGGCTGCCGGCCGGCTCGCTGCCCGGGCCGGGCAGCAGCCCCCGGTGCTGCCCGTGCAGCAGGCCGTCGAGCCGGCGCGTGACGGTCAGTTCCAGCCGGCGCAGCCGCCGGTCCGGGGCGAGGTCGGCCAGCCCCGGGTCCGCCGGCACGGGCGCCGGCGCGGCGGCCCCGCGCCGGATCATGCCGCCGCCAGGTCGGCCACGTGCGCGGGATGCCCGGTGGCGACCCGGGGCGGCGGCACCGCGTCGACCAGCCGGCGTACCACCGACTCGGCGGAGACCCCGTCGGCGACCGCGTCGAAGGAGAGCACCAGCCGGTGGGCCAGCACGTCCACGGCCAGCTCGCGGATGTCCTCGGGCAGCACGTACTCACGGCCGCGCAGCAGCGCCTGGGCCCGGGCGGCGGCGACCAGGCCGAGGGTGGCGCGGGGGCTCGCCCCGTACGCGAGCAGCGGGGCGACCTCGGGCAGGCCGAACCGGCCCGGGTCGCGGGTGGCCAGGATGAGCCGGACCACGTACTCGGCGAGGGCGTGGTGCACGAAGACGTGGCTGGCTCGGGCCTGGAGGTCGCGCAGGCGCTGCGGGTCGAGCACGCGGCGGGCGGTGGGCCGGTCGGCGCTCATCCGGTAGAGGATGGCGAGCTCGTCGGCGTCGCTCGGGTAGTCGACGACGATCTTCATCAGGAACCGGTCGCGCTGCGCCTCCGGCAGCTGGTATACGCCCTCGGACTCGATCGGGTTCTGGGTGGCCAGCACCAGGAACGGCTCGGGCACCCGGTAGCTGCGCCCGCCGATGGAGACCTGCCGTTCCGCCATCGCCTCCAGCAGCGCGGACTGCACCTTCGCGGGCGCCCGGTTGATCTCGTCGGCGAGCACCAGGTTGGCCATGATCGGGCCGAGCTCGATGTCGAAGGTCTCCTTCGACGCGCGGTAGATCCGGGTGCCGACGATGTCGGAGGGCACGAGGTCGGGGGTGAACTGGATCCGGGAGAACGTGCCGCCGACCACGGTGGCGAGGGTCTGCGCGGCGAGTGTCTTGGCCACGCCGGGCACGCCCTCCAGGAGGCAGTGCCCGTCTGCGACGAGGGCGGTGAGCAGGCGCTCGACGAGCCGATCCTGCCCGACGATCACGCGTTTGACCTCGAAGAGGGTCTGTTCCAGCTCGGCCGAACTCGCGTCGGGATCGGCCGGGCTGGGCACGCTGGCCAGGGTGTCCGAGATGTCCGTCACGGTGCTTGCTTCCCGTGCCGGCCCTCGGACAAACGTCGGATTATCAGCGCCGGGGCGGTCCTTACCGGCCTGAACCGGGACGAGCCTCCCGAGGCGGCAAGGACGGCGCGGCGCGGCTCCGGACGCGAACGATGGGGGTCGGTAACGACGGGGGCAGGCCCGGAGCGGCGCGACGGCAGGACAGGCCCGGAGCGGCTCCGGACGCGGACGACGATGGCGAGGCAGGCCCCGCACGGCTCCAGGCGCGAACGACGATGGCGAGGCAGGCTACGCGCGGCGCGACGGCGGGGCGGGCCCGGCGGACGATGCCCGTCGGGCGTCCCGCCGCGGCGGCGCGACGATTCCACCTCTGCCCGGGGGTGATGCCATGGGTGCTGTGGAGCTGATGTCGCAAACGATTCGCCTCTGCGCGGAGGTGGAAACTGCGCGCGCCGTGGGAGCTGATGTCACAGGGGATCCACCTCTAGGCGGGGGTGGATGCTGCGAGCGTCATGGAAGCTGATGCCCGCGCACGATCCCACTGCCCGGCGGTGGGTGCTGCGCTGCGCTGCCGAGCTGATGTCGCAAGCGATCCACTTCCGAGCGGAGGTGGCCGCTGGCGGGCGCTGTCGAGCTGCCCCACCCATGGGGCGGGCGCGTCACCGACGACACCGCCCACCGAGCGGTGGCCTCGGCGGGTCCGGCGAGCGCCCGAGATCTTGGCAGGAAAGTGCCCCTCCAGGGGCCATTACTCGCCAAGATCTCGCAGGTCCCGGCCGGCCAGCCGGCACCAACCCAACCAGCCGGAGCCAGCCCGGCCAGCGATGCCAATCCCAACCAGCCGGAGTCAGCCCGGCCAGCCAGCGCCAACCCAACCAGCCGACGCCCGGCCCCGCGGGCGGGGCCGTTCCGGCGAGCAGGTGTCGTTTCGGCGGGACGATGCGGCGGCTACGTTTCGGCTTGCTGTCGTCTTGACGTACGAGGTTGACGCTGGGCGGCGTGGCGCCGGCCCCCACGGACGGTGGGGGCCGGCGTCGTCGGGCCGTACGTCAGTTGGCGACGACCAGGTGGAAGGGCCGGTCGGCCGGGGTGCCAGAGTAGGTGCGGGTCTGGACGAAGACGGCGTTCGGCGTCTGGAGCCGCGGCGCCACCGAGACCTCGCCGCCCGGCGGCACATTGTACGGGTCGGTGGTGCCGACGGTCGCGACGAACGTCTTCAGCGACACGTTGTAGTTGAACAGGACCTGGTACTGCCCGGGGCCGTACCGGGTGGCGGAAACCACCTCGGGCGAGCCGCGGAGCAGGGTGCCGCCGCTGGAGACGACGGCGGAGGCGACGGTGCCCGGGGCGGTCGCCAGGGCGGACGGGCCCTGCGCCAGCGCGGCCTTGGCCTTGCGGGCCTCGGCGGGGGTCACCGCCGGCTGGCTGCCGGAGCCTGGCGCGCGGACGGCCGGCTGGGCGACCTCGGCGGGCGCCTGCGCCGCGGGCTGGGCGACGGCGATGCCGCCTCCGGCCAGGGCGAGCGCCAGGGCGGTGAAGGCAACCGCCGCCGCCTTGCGTCGGAAGATTTTGGTCATGACAGGTCTCCCTTTTTTTGACCGTACGGATTCGACCGGTCCCACCCGCTGGCGGGACGGCTGATTTCCAGTTTTCGGGCCGGGGAAATGAGCGGCAACCGCCGAAAGCCCGCATTACGGGCCGCACCTTGGATGTTGTCGTCTCAACAATTCTCACCGGCTCTGAGCAGGTATTACTACTCAGAGTTTCGACGTCTCAACCCACTGGAAGGTAGCACCACAAAAAGCCAGGCGTCAATAGTTGATCACGCCCACAAAACTCGC
This sequence comes from Micromonospora sp. NPDC004336, assembly GCF_053602615.1. NCBI lineage: Bacteria > Bacillati > Actinomycetota > Actinomycetes > Micromonosporales > Micromonosporaceae > Micromonospora > Micromonospora sp. NPDC004336. The sequence continues at coordinate 26,571 of NZ_JBSGDY010000030.1, read as the reverse complement.
TCGAACGTCGTCGGTATTTTGTGAAATGCGAATGCTCCACCATTCACGAATGGTCTGCGGCGGGGCGGCGGACCGCGCCGCGTGGCGGTGTCGGGATACCCTCCCGGACGTGATCAACGAGGTGGCGGCGAGGCCGGCGGAGGGCCGGGCCGGACTCCCGGGCACCCTGCTCTGCTGGGCGGCCGTCGCGCCCGGCGTCGCGTGGGTGGTGGTGCGGCTGGCCGGCCTCGACCGGGGGCCCCTGGTGCAACTGCTGGCGTTCACGCCGTACGTCGCCGCCGGGAGCCTGCTGCCGCTGCTGCTCGCGCTCGCCCTAAGGCGCTGGTGGCCCGCGGTGGCCGCGGCGGTGGCCACGACGGCGCTGGTGGCCGTGGTCGCGCCCCGGGCCCTGCCCGCCGGGCAGCCCCCGGCCGCCGGGCCGACGGTGCGGCTGCTGACCGCCAACCTGCTCGCCGGGGCCGCCGACGCGCGGGCGCTGGTCGACCTGGTCGAGCGGCACCGGGTCGACGTGCTCACCGTCCAGGAGTTCACCCCGGGGGCGGCGGGCGAGCTGGACCGGCTCGGCCTCGGCCGGCTGCTCCCCCACCACAGCCTTTATCCGCAGGCCGGCACCGTGGGATCCGGGATCTACGCCCGCTTCCCGGTCGGCGAGGCCGGTGTCCGGCACAACCGGGGCGGCTGGGGCTTCGACCAGGCGTACGGCACCGTGACGGTGCCCGGGGCGCCGCCGGTGCGGGTCGAGTCGGCCCACCCGGCGGCTCCGTACGCGGTGGACCAGGTCGGCCACTGGCGCACCGACCTGACGGCGCAGCCACCCGCGACGCCGGACGGAGTGCTGCGGATCCTGGCCGGCGACTTCAACGCCACCCTCGACCACGCCCCGCTGCGCGCCCTGCTGGCCACCGGCTACGTCGACGCCGCCGACGAGGTCGGCGCGGGCCTCACCGGCACCTGGGGCCCCTACGACGGCGACCCGATCCCGCCGGTGACCATCGACCACGTGCTGGTCGACCGGCGGATCGCGGTGCGGGCGGTGGCCGTGCACCGGGTGCCGGGCAGCGACCACCGCGCCGTCCTGGCCGAGCTGCGCCTCCCCGCCGCCTGACCCGCCCCGCCGGCTGACGCTGGCGACGCGCGCCGACACGCGGGCACGACCGGTCCGGACGACCCGCGCCCAGACGCGGGCACGGCCGGTCCGGACGATGATCGACGAGCCGACCGGCGACGACGAGGACCCGCTGCTACACGGGCACGACCGGCGCGGACGACCCGCGCTCAGACGCGGGCACGGCCGGTGCGGGCGACGCGTGCTCAGACGCGGGCGCGGTCGAGGCCATAGGTGAGCGAGTCGACGAGGGCGTGCCAGCTCGCCTCGACCACGTTGGGGTGCACGCCGACCGTCGTCCAGTCGCGGCCGGTGCGGTCGGCGGTCTCCAGCAGCACCCGGGTCACCGCGCCGGTGCCGCTGCTGCCCTCCAGGATCCGCACCTTGAAGTCGGCCAGCTCGAAGTCGCCCAGCTCCGGGTAGTGCCGGGCGAGGCCGGCGCGCAGCGCCTCGTCCAGGGCGTTGACCGGGCCGTTCCCCTCGGCGGTGGCGATGACCCGCTCGCCGCGTACGCGGATCTTGACGGTCGCCTCGGAGACCACCGCGCCGTCCTCGCGGTGCTCGACCAGCACCCGGTAGGACTCCAGCGCGAACGGCTTCGCCGGCGCGGTGTCCAGCTCGGAGCGGACCAGCAGCTCGAACGAGGCGTCGGCGGCCTCGAACGACCAGCCGCCGGCCTCCAGTTCCTTGACGCGCCCGGTGACCCGGGACAGCGCCTCCGGATGGCCGGCCAGGTCCAGTCCGAGCTCGCGGCTCTTGAGCTCGACGCTGGCCCGGCCGGCCATCTCGGTGACGAGGATCCGCATGTCGTTGCCCACCACCTGTGGGTCCACGTGGTTGTAGAGCAGCGGATCCACCTTGATCGCGCTCGCGTGCAGTCCCGCCTTGTGGGCGAAGGCCGCGGCCCCGACGTAGGCCTGGTGGGTGTCGGGGGCGATGTTGGCGATCTCGGCGATGGCGTGGGAGACCCGCACCATCTGCCCCAGGCAGCCGTCCGGTAGGACGGGCAGCCCGAGCTTGAGCTGGAGGTTGGCGACCACGGCGAAGATGTCGGCGTTGCCGGGCCGCTCGCCGTAGCCGTTCGCGGTGCCCTGGAAGTGGCGCACTCCCGCCTCGACGGCGGCGACGGTGTTCGCCACGGCGCAGGCCGTGTCGTTCTGGCAGTGGATGCCGAGCAGCTCCGGGGCGACGCCCAGCCGCGCGGTCAGGTCGGCGATCGCGGCGCTCACCTGGGAGGGCAGCATCCCGCCGTTGGTGTCGCAGAGCACCACCCGCTCCGCGCCGGCGGCGAGCGCCGTCTCCACCACCGCCGCCGTGTACGCCGGGTCGTGCCGGTAGCCGTCGAAGAAGTGCTCCCCGTCGACGAAGACCCGCCGGCCCTCGGCCACCAGGTGCGCCACGGTGTCGTGAACCATCGCCAGGTTCTCGGCGGCGGTGGTGCGCAGCGCCCGCTCGACGTGCCGCAGGTCGGCCTTGGCGACCAGGGCGACCGCCGGGGTCTGCGCGTCGAGCAGGCCACGGACCTGCGGGTCGTCGGCGACCGGCACCCGCGCCCGCCGGGTGGCCCCGAACGCGACCAGCAGCGCGTGCCGCAGGTCCAGTTCGGTCCGCGCGCGGCGGAAGAACTCGGTGTCCTTCGGCACCGCCCCCGGCCAGCCGCCCTCGATGAAGCCGACGCCGAACTCGTCGAGCAGCCGCGCCACCGCGAGCTTGTCGACCACCGAATAGCTGAGCCCCTCGCGCTGGGCACCGTCGCGCAGCGTCGTGTCGTACACCTGGAAGGTCATCGGGGATCCTTTCGAGAGCAACAAAAAGACCCCCCGCGGGATGCGGGAGGTCTGCGCGCTCGGCGGAGGGGAGGCCGGCGCGCTAGGTCCGAATAATCAGGTGGGCGCTGTTCACGATCGCCACTCTGCCACCCGGGCGCGTTTTTGGGAGGCAAAATCCACATGGCGGGACGGTGACGCACCGTCGCGGGTGCCGCGCCGCGGGTCCGGCCACGAAAAAACCCGACAACGGTGATCCACTTCACAAGTCACCCGGCCGCCACCAGGCGGAAACAACGCTGAGGAAGTATCTGGAACTGATCCAGTTACGGCCTCGCGCCGCTGTCAAGGAGGACCTGTGCTCACTGTCGGTGACCGCTTCCCCGAGTACGAACTCACCGCCTGCGTGTCGCTGGACGCCGACAAGGCGTTCGAGACCATCAACCACAAGTCCCACGAGGGCAAGTGGCGGGTCGTCTTCTTCTGGCCGAAGGACTTCACCTTCGTCTGCCCGACGGAGATCGCCGAGTTCGGCCGGCTCAACGAGGAGTTCGCCGACCGCGACGCCCAGGTTCTCGGCGTGTCGGTGGACAACGAGTTCGTCCACTACGCGTGGCGCAAGGACCACCCGGACCTGCGCGAGCTGCCCTTCCCGATGCTGAGCGACATCAAGCGCGAGCTGACCGCCGACTGCGGCGTGCTCGGCGAGGACGGCGTGGCCCAGCGGGCGACCTTCATCGTCGACCCGAACAACGAGATCCAGTTCGTCATGGTGACCGCCGGCTCGGTCGGCCGCAACGTCTCCGAGGTGCTGCGCGTGCTCGACGCCCTGCAGACCGACGAGCTGTGCCCCTGCAACTGGAACAAGGGCGGCGAGACCCTGGACGCCACCAAGCTCCTCGCCGGCGCCGGGGCCTGACCATGGGTCTGGACGCGATCAAGGCGGCTCTGCCCGAGTACGCCAAGGACATCAAGCTCAACCTCGGCTCCACCATCGGCACCTCGACGCTGAAGCCCGAGCAGGCGTGGGGCACCGCCCTGGCCTGCGCGGTGGCGGCGCGCAACCCGGTCGTGCTGCGGGAGATCGCCGACGAGGCGGCCACCCACCTCGGGCCGGAGGCGGTCGAGGCCGCCAAGGGCGCCGCCGCGATCATGGCGATGAACAACGTCTACTACCGGGCCAAGCACCTGATCGGCGACGAGCAGTACCAGTCGATCCCGGCGCGGCTGCGGATGCAGATCATCGCCAAGCCGGGCGTGGAGAAGGCCGACTTCGAGCTCTGGTGCCTGGCCGTCTCGGCCATCACCGGCTGCGGGGTGTGCCTGGAGTCGCACGAGAAGACCCTGCGCGGCGCGGGCTTCAGCCGCGAGCAGGTGCACGAGGGGCTGCGCATCGCCGCCGTCGTGCACGCCGCCGCGGTCACCCTGGACGCCCAGGCCGCGCTCGCCTGACGCGTACGCCCTGGTGGGCCGGCGCCGCACGACGGCGCCGGCCCACCGTCGTCTCCGCCGACCACCGCCGTCTCCCCGGCTCCGGGGTTCCGCCGTTTCCGGTGGCGACCGCCCGGGTAGCTCCTCCCAGGACGAGGACACGATCCGGCGAGACGACTGGCGACAGTCGGGGCAGGAGTTGTCAGATGGACAGGCTCGACCCGCACAGCACGCACGGCAGCCCGGATCCGGTGCGCGACGGTGGCCGGGGCGAGTTCGCCGGCGGCGCGCCCGCCGGCTCGTTCGACCCGTGGCGCTACCGGGACACCGCGCGGGTCGCCGACGCCGACCTGGTCGGCTACCGGGTCGAGGCCACCGACGGCGGCATCGGCAAGATCGACAGTGCGAGCCACGAGGTCAACGACAGCTACCTGGTGGTGGACACCGGGCCGTGGATCTTCGGACGGAAGGTCATGATCCCGGCCGGCACCGTCAACCACGTCGACCACGACGAGCGCAAGGTCCACATCGACCGGAGCAAGGACCAGATCAAGGCCGCCCCGGAGTACGACGAGACCGCCGACACCGACCCCACCTACCGGGACCGGCTCGGCGGCTACTACGGCGAGACGTACTCGGCAATCCCGCCCGGCACCGCCCGGTAGTCACCGGCAGCTCGCCCTCGGCACCGCCCGGTGATCGCCGGCGGTTCGCCCCGGCACCGCGCGGTGGTCACCGGCGGTTCGCCCCCGGCACCGCCCGATGGTCACCGGCAGCTCGCCCGGCACCGCGCGGTGGTCACCGGCGGACGACGGTCTCCCGCGTCCCGTGGGAGGCCGTTACCGTGTCAGCGTGGACACCACCGAGGTCAACCGCAGCCCGTTCACCACCCTCTTCAACTTCCGCGACGTCGGCGGCCACATCGGCCACGACGGACGGGCGGTCCGCCCCGGCCGGCTCTACCGCTCCGACTCGCTACACCGCCTCGACGGCGCCGACCGCGAGGCGTTCGCCGCCCTCGGCGTACGCACGGTCATCGACCTGCGCCGCCCGCACGAGGTGGAACGTGACGGCCGGGTCCCCCACTTCGACGGCCTGACCTGGCACCACGTCCACCCCGAGCACGCGGAGTGGGGCGAGACCCCCTACCAGCCGGGCAGCGACCAGGCCCGCTACCTCGCCGACCGGTACGCCGACCTCGCCGCGACCGGCACCGCCGGGCTGGCGAGGGCCGTCGGGCTGATCGCCGAGGCCGCCAATGCTCCCGTAGTGGTGCACTGCGTCGTCGGCAAGGACCGGACGGGCCTCGTCTGCGGGCTCACCCTCGCGGCCCTCGGCGTCGGAGACGACGACATCGCCGCCGACTACGCGCTGAGCACGGCGGCCGGCGAGCGGTTCCACGCCTGGTACGCGGCCTACACGCAGCGGACGGGGCAGAGCCTCCCGCCGCTGACCTGCCCCGCCGAGGCCATGACGCTCTTCCTCGCCGAGCTACGCGACGCCTACGGCTCCGTCGAGGGCTACCTCCGCCACGCCGGCGTCACCGATGCCCAACTAGCCGCCCTCCGCACCCACCTCCTAACCTGACCCACCCCACACGCCCTACCCCACCCCGCCTCCCGCCCTCGCCTCGCCTCCCGCCCTCGCCTCCCGCCCTCGCCTCCCGCCCCCGCCCCCTCCCCCACTCCGCGATCTTGCAGTTCCTGCCCCCGCTATGCCGGACTTGCCCCTTCTGCCCGGGCACAAAGTGCAAGATCGACGCGGGCGCGGGCGCGGGCGCGGGGCGAGGGGCGAGGGGCGAGGGCGCAGGGCGAGGGGCGAGGGTGAGAGGTGGGGGTGCCCCCGCGCCGGGTGGGGGCGCGGGGGCGGGACGGTTGTGTTCGGGGGCGCGGGTCAGAGGATGCGACGGACCCAGTCGTGGGGGTCGGCGGCGCGGCCCCGCTGGAGGTCGACGAGCTGCTGCCGTAGGGCCATGGTGACGCGACCGGGCTCGCCGCCGCCGACCAGGAAACCGCCGTCGGGGAAGCGCACCTCTCCGATCGGGGTGATCACCGCGGCGGTGCCGCAGGCGAACACCTCCCGGAGCCGCCCGCTCGCCGCGTCGGCCTGCCAGTCGGCGAAGCTCACCGGCCGCTCCTCGATCCGGTGCCCCGCGCCGGCGGCCAGGGTGAGCAGCGACTCCCGGGTGATGCCGGGCAGGATCGTGCCGGTCAGCGGCGGGGTGACCACGGTGCCGTCGTCGTAGACGAAGAACACGTTCATGCCGCCCAGCTCGTCGACGAAGCGCCGCTCCACCACGTCCAGGAAGACCACCTGGTCGCAGCCGTGCTCGATCGCCTCGGCCTGGGCCACCAGCGAGCTGGCGTAGTTGCCGCCGCACTTCGCCGCGCCGGTGCCGCCCGGCGCGGCCCGGGTGTAGTCGGGCGTCACCCAGACGGTGACCGGCTTGACCCCGCCCGAGAAGTACGCGCCGACGGGCGAGGCGATCACCACGTAGAGGTATTCGTTGGCGGGCCGGACGCCGAGGAAGACCTCGCTGGCGAACATGAACGGGCGCAGGTAGAGGCTGCCGTCCTCGCCCTCGGGGATCCAGTCCCGGTCGGTCTCGACGAGCCGGCGCAGCGAGTCGACGAACGCCTCCTCGGGCAGCGGCGGCATCGCCATCCGCCGGGCGGAGGCGGCGAACCGGGCGGCGTTGGCCTCCGGACGGAACATGGTGACCCCGCCGTCGGCCGTCCGGTACGCCTTCAGGCCCTCGAAGATCTCCTGCGCGTAGTGCAGCACCGCCGCGGCCGGGTCCATCGGGATCGGCGCGCGGGCCTCGACCCGGGCGTCGTACCAGCCCTTGCCCTCGGCGTAGCGGATGGTGACCATGTGGTCGGTGAAGACCCGCCCGAACCCGGGGTTGGCCAGCAGGGCGGCCCGGTCGGCGGCGGATACCGGCGCGGGATTCGGACGGATCTCGAAGTCGAGCTTGTCACCACCGCTCATCGCGCTGACCTCCCTGCGGAACGAACGGCACGCGGGTCCGCATGCCGAGAATTGTGGTGCGAGAAACTTACCCCGAACGGTCGTTCAGCCGGTAGCGCCGTCCGGACGCCGCCGCGCCGCCGCACGGATGGACACCCCGCCGCCGCACGGCTGGACGCCGCCGGCCCGCAGCGGGATGGTGCGGCGGACGAGGACCGGCGCCCCGGTGAGGCGACGCGGCGGACAGAGGCCGGCGCCCTGGTGAGGCGACGCGGCAGACGAGGGCCAGCGCCCTGGTGAGGCAGCACGGCGGACGGGAACCGGCGCCCCGGTGGGGCGGCCGAGGGGTCAGGAGGCGGCGTGCCCGGCCAGCCGGTCGCCGACCTCCTCGGTACGCAGCGGCACGCCGGCGGTCCGGGCGGCCAGCTCCGCGCCGACCGCGGCGGTTACCCGGGCGGCGGCGTCGGCGTGGCCGAGCTGGTCGAGCAGCAGCGCGGCGGAGAGCACGGCCGCCACGGGGTCGGCCACGCCACGCCCGGCGATGTCCGGCGCGGAGCCGTGCACGGGCTCGAACATCGAGGGGTACGCCCCCTCGGGGTTGATGCTGCCGCTGGCCGCCAGCCCGATCCCGCCGGTGACGGCGGCGGCGATGTCGGTGAGGATGTCGCCGAACAGGTTGTCGGTGACCACCACGTCGTAGCGCTGGGGCTGCGTCACGAGGAACATCGCGGCGGCGTCGACGTGCTGGTATTCCGTGGTCACGTCGGGGTGCTCGGCGGCGACCGCCTCGAACGCGCGGGCCCAGAGCGAGCCGGCGTGGGTGAGCACGTTGGTCTTGTGCACCAGCGTGACCTTGCGCCGCTCCCGGCGGGAGGCGCGGGCGAAGGCGTCGCGGACGACGCGCTCCACCCCGTGCCGCGTGTTCAGGCTCTCCTCGGTGGCGACCTCGGCGGGGGTGCCCCGGTGCAGCACGCCGCCGGCGCCGGCGTAGAGGCCCTCGGTGCCCTCGCGCACCACCACGAGGTCGACCTCGCCGGGCTTGACGCTGGCCAGCGGCCCGGCCACGCCGGGCCAGAGCCGCGACGGGCGGAGGTTGACGTACTGGTCGAAGGCGAACCGCAGCTTCAGCAACAGGCCCCGCTCCAGCACGCCCGGCGGCACGCTCGGGTCGCCGACGGCGCCGAGCAGGATCGCGTCGTGCCCGGCCAGCTCGGTCAGCACCGAGTCGGGCAGCACCTCGCCGGTGCGGTGCCAGCGGGCCGCGCCGAGGTCGTACTCGGTGGCCTCCACCCCGGGGAGCACGGCGTCGATGACCTTGCGGGCCTGCGCGACCACCTCGGGTCCGATCCCGTCCCCGGCCACCACCGCGATCCGTGCCACGTCCTGCGCTCCTTCGACTCGCCGTTTGGTCCGACCGTACGCCGCCGTCCCGCGTCCCGGTACGAAGGTTCCAGAATGCGGGATATCGGGATGCACAGGGAGCTCACAGGTGACATTCATGGTCAGGTCATCTCCGCTGCCTAGCGTGGTGACGAGTCGGGTCACGGGGGCCCGCGACGGCACCGCGACGACGCGGCGCCGGCAGCGAGGGAGCACTGTCATCATGCGGATCGACCAGCAGCCACGCACCCGCTGGGTGGACCAGTCGGCCTTCCAGCCCCGCCGGCCGGACCTGCGCCTGGGCTCCCGCAACCACCGGGTCGACCGCCTCGGCGCCGCCACCGGCGACCGGATCGCCGTGCAGCACACCGTCCGGACCACCACGGCGGAATACTCGCTGCTGCTCAACGCCCCCGAGTGGCTGGGCCGCCGGGGCGTCGGGGAGGCGCTGCGGGACGCGGTCGCGGAGCTGCGGGCCATCGACCTCACCTACGGCCCCACCCGGCCGGAGAGCCTCGTCTCCCGGCTGCGCCGGGGCGAGATCAGTCCCGAGTCGTACCCGCCGCTGGCCGACCTCGTCGACCGCTGCGCGGCGATGCGGGCGGCCACCGACGGCTGGTTCGACGCCTGGGCGGTGCCCGGCGGCTTCGACCCGGGTGGCCTGCTCGGCGGGTGGGCGGTGGAGCGGGCCGCCGCCCGGCTGCGCGCCGCCGGCATCCACGACTACGCCGTGCTCACCGGCGCCGACCTGGTCGTACGCGGACACGCGGCGCACGGCGGGCCGTGGCGGGTCGCGGTGCACCACCCGACGGACCGGCACCGCGCGCCGCTGGTGCTGGAGATGACGGCGGGCGCGGTCGGCACCTCCGGGGTCAGCGGCCGGCGGGGGCACGTGGTCGACCCGCACACCGGCGAGCCGGCCGACCAGATGGTCGCCGCGACGGTCGTCGGCCCGGACCTCGCGGTGGCCGACGCCTACGCCACCGCGCTCTACGCCGCCGGGCCGGCCGGGCTGGCCTGGTTCCGCAACGGGTCGGACTACCGCGCGCTCTTCGCCCACCGCCGCTGAGCCCACCCCGAGGAGTCGGCGCCGGCGACGACGCGCACGGCAGGCCGCCTGGCAGACGACCACCCGCACACGGAAAGCCGCCTGGCAGACGACGAGCACCACGAACGGGAAGCAGGCTGGCAGACGACGACCACCGCACACCGGGAGCCGCCTGGCAGCGGGGAACGCGATCGGCCCCCACGGTCTCGGCAACGACCGTGAGGGCCGGTCAGCGACGAGTGCGCGTGGCTCGCGCAATCGAGGGGTGCGGGCCGGTCGGCCGGACGTCGACCTCGCCACCCGAAGACGGGCCTACGCCGCGAGCTCGGCCAGTGACCGCACCGGTACGCTAGCGAATCGACGCAACTCGACGCAAGGGTCTCCACACCGGACTGTGGCGGCGCCGATCGCGTCGGTCGGCAGGGCGATTTCGACAGTGAGCACGGCGGATGGCACGCTGTCCGCCGTGAGTTTCGATCTGAGCGTGTGGGCCCTGGCGGACGGGGCGACACCCGAGGACGTGCGGGCGGCCGTGGGCCGCTGCCGGCACGGGCAGCACGTCGAGCGCTACCCGGACCCGCGGGTCGTGGCGTTCTACCGGGCGATCACCAGCAGATACCCGGACCGCCCCGCCGGGCGGGACACCCCGTGGGCGGTGGCGCCGCTGCACGCGGCGAGCGACCACGTCGAGCTGAACCTGCACCCGACCTGCGCGGACGAGGTGCTGCTCGACATCGAGCGGCTGGCCGGCGAGCACGACCTCATGCTCTTCGACGCCCAGGACGGCTCGGTCTACCCGCCGCCGGCCCGGCTGCCCGGCTGACCCTGCCCGCGTACGACGAAGGGGCCCGGCGGATCGCCGGGCCCCGCTGTCGTGCGCTCAGGTCACTCGTCGCGCAGGTCGGCGGCGCTGGCCGCCACCGCGCCGATCGAGTCCGCGGCGGAGGTGAGCAGGTCCGCGCCGAGCGCCTGGTCGACCGTGAGGGTCATCAGCGTCTCGCCGCCGGCCTCCCGGCGGGCCACCTGCATCGCCGCGATGTTGATCCCGGCCTCGCCGAGCAGCGTGCCGACGGTGCCGACGACGCCGGGGCGGTCGGCGTAACGCAGGAAGACGAGGATGCCCTCCGCGCCGATCTCCACGTCGAAGCCGTCCACCTCGGTCAGCTTGATGACGTCCCGCGCGCCCGCCTGCGCCACCGTGCCCGAGACGCTGACCGTACGGCCGTCGGGCAGCGCGCCGCGCACGGTGACCAGGTTGGGGTGGTCGACCGTCTCGGCCTGGGTGGCCAGGGTGACCTCGACGCCGCGCTCGGCCGCCAGGTGCGGGGCGTTGACGTAGGTGACCTGCTCCTCGACGACCGAGCTGAACAGCCCCTTGGTGGCGGCGAGCTTGAGCACCGACACGTCGTGGTTGACGATCTCGCCGCGCACCTCGACGGTGACGCTGGCGGCGACCCCGCCCGCGACGGCGGTGAAGGCCCGGCCGAGCTTCTCGGCCAGCGGCAGCAGCGGCCGTACGTCCTCGGCGACGACCCCGCCGGCCTGCACGTTCACCGCGTCCGGCACGAACTCGCCCTGGAGCGCCAGCTTGACGCTCCTGGCCACGGCCAGACCGGCCTTGTCCTGCGCCTCGGCGGTGGACGCGCCCAGGTGCGGGGTGGCTACCACGTTGTCGAAGGCGAACAGCGGCGAGGAGGTGCACGGCTCCTTGGCGTAGACGTCCACGCCCGCGCCGGCGACCCGGCCCTCGGCGATCGCGTCGGCCAGGGCCTGCTCGTCGACCAGCCCACCCCGTGCGGCGTTGATGATCCGGACGCCCGGCTTGACGACGGCCAGCTCCTTCTCACCGATCAGGCCGACGGTCTCCGGGGTCTTCGGCAGGTGGATGGAGATGAAGTCGCTCTCCCGCAGCAGCTCCTCCAGGCCCACCAGGCGCACGCCGAGCTGGGCCGCGCGGGCCGGCTGGATGTAGGGGTCGTACGCGATCAGCCGGGTGCCGAAGGCGGCGATCCGCTGCGCGAAGAGCACGCCGATGCGGCCGAGCCCGACCACGCCCACGGTCTTGCCCTGGATCTCCACGCCGGTGTACTTCGACCGCTTCCACTCCCCCGCCTTCAGCGCGGCGCTGGCGCTGGCGGTGTTGCGGGCCACGGCGAGCAGCAGCGCGAGGGCCTGCTCGGCGGCGGAGACGATGTTGGAGGTGGGGGCGTTGACGACCATGACGCCCCGCGCGGTGGCGGCCGGCACCTCGACGTTGTCCAGGCCCACGCCCGCCCGGGCGACGACCTTCAGCCGGGGCGCGGCGGCGATCGCCTCGGCGTCGATCTGGGTGGCGCTGCGCACGATGACGGCGTCGGCCTCGGAGAGCGCCGAGAGCAGGGCCGGACGGTCGGTGCCGTCGACGTGACGGACGTCGAAGTCGTGGGCGAGCACCTCGATGGCGGCGGGGGCGAGTTCTTCGGCGATCAGTACGACAGGAGTCATTGGTCCTCTAGTTGTCGTCAGAGCGGTGGGCCGGGCTGCGGGACGCCGCGCTGCGCCCTGCGCTGATCCGGGCCATGGCCGTCAGGTGCCGGCTACGCACCTACCCGCGATCGTAGGGGGCCGGCCGGCCGGCGGGTCCCGGACCACGGGGTGAGTGCCCTCACAACGGGTGACGACGCGCCGGTGAACGGCGCGCGACACGGCGCCCGGACCACCGGGACTCGGCGGACCGGCGCGGCGGACAGCGGTGGGACAGGGAGCGGCCCGGCCGGCTCGGCGGGCAGCGGTGGAGAAGGGCGCGGCGCGGCGGACAGCGGTGGGACAGGGAGCGCCCGGCCGGCTCGGCGGGCAGCGGTGGAGAAGGGCGCGGCGCGGCGGACAGCGGTGGGACAGGGGGCGGCCCGGTCCGGACGCCGGGGAGAGCGCCCGGGCCGGGCCGCGGGGGTGACGTGTCAGGCGGTCTCGGTGATCGGGCGGTCCACCCAGCTCATCATGCCGCGCAGCTTCCGGCCGGTCTCCTCGATCGGGTGCGCCGCGCCCTCGGCCTGCCACTTGCTGAAGTTCGGCCGGCCGGCCTCGTCCTCGGCCACCCACTCCCGGGCGAACTCGCCGGACCGGATCTCGCCCAGGATCTTGCGCATCTCCTCCTTGACCCGGGCGTCGATGACGCGCGGCCCGCGGGAGAGGTCGCCGTACTCGGCCGTGTCCGAGATGCTGTAGCGCATCTTGGCGATGCCGCCCTCGTACATGAGGTCGACGATCAGCTTCAGCTCGTGCAGGCACTCGAAGTACGCCACCTCGGGGGCGTAGCCCGCCTCGGTGAGCACCTCGAAGCCGGTCTGCACGAGCGCCGCCGCACCGCCGCAGAGCACCGCCTGCTCGCCGAAGAGGTCGGTCTCGGTCTCCTCGGTGAAGGTCGTCCGGATCGCGCCGGCCCGGGTGCCGCCGATGCCCTTGGCGTACGACAGGGCCAGGGCGAGCGCGTTGCCGCTGGCGTCCTGCTCGACGGCGACCAGGCAGGGCACGCCCTTGCCGTCGGCGTACTGGCGGCGGACCAGGTGACCGGGGCCCTTCGGGGCGACCATCGCCACGTCGACCTCGGCGGGCGGCTTGATCAGGCCGTAGCGGATGTTGAAGCCGTGGCCGAAGAAGAGGGCCTTGCCCGGGGCCAGGTTCGGCGCGATCGACTCGGCGTAGAGGCGGCGCTGGGCGGTGTCCGGCGCCAGGATCATGATGACGTCGGCCTCCGCCGCCGCCTCGGCCGGCGTCACCACGCGCAGGCCCTGCTCCTCCGCCTTGGCCCGGCTCTTGGAGCCCTCCGGCAGGCCGATCACCACGTCGACGCCGGAGTCGCGCAGCGACAGCGCGTGGGCGTGGCCCTGGCTGCCGTAGCCGACCACCGCGACCTTGCGGCCCTGGATCAGGCCCAGGTCGGCGTCGTCGTCGTAGTACACCTCAACGCTCATGATTTCCCTTTCGTACGGCGGTCCGGGCGGCCCGTCGTGGATCTGTGCGGTGTCGGTTCGCCGGCGGCGCGCGGCGCCGGCGGCGTCGGGGTTCAGGCGGCCCGGAGGGCGGGACCGGCGGTGATGGAGCGCGAGCCGCGCCCGATCGCCACCAGCCCGGACTGGACCATCTCCTTGATCCCGAAGGGTTCGAGGTCGCGCAGCAGCGCGTCGAGCTTGTCCGGGGTGCCGGTGGCCTCGATGGTCAGGGTGTCCGGGGCCACGTCGACCACGCGGGCCCGGAACAGGCCGACCGTCTCCAGGACCTGGGCCCGGGCCGCGCGGTCGGCGCGCACCTTGACCAGCAGCAGCTCCCGGGCGACCGAGACCTGCGGATCCAGCTCGACGATCTTGAGCACGTTGACCAGCTTGTTGAGCTGCTTCGTCACCTGCTCCAGCGGGGACGACTCGGCGTTGACCACGATGGTGATCCGGGAGACGTCCGGGTTCTCGGTCTCGCCGACGGCGAGGCTGTCGATGTTGAAGCCGCGCCGGGAGAACAGCCCGGAGACCCGGGCCAGGACGCCCGGCTTGTTCTCGACCAGCACCGACAGGGTGTGCATCGTCATGGGAGTGCCTTCCTCGTCATGCCCTCGTGGCGCGCGCTCGGCCCGGCCACGGCTACAGCTCGTCCTCGTCGAAGGCGGGGCGGACACCCCGGGCGAACATGATCTCGTCGTTGCTGGTCCCGGCGGCTACCATCGGCCACACCATGGCGTCCTTGCCGACCACGAAGTCGATGACCACCGGGGCGTCGTCGATGGCCATCGCGGCCTCGATGGTCTTGTCGACGTCCTCGGCGTTCTCGCAACGCAGACCGATGCAGCCGAGCGCCTCGGCGAGCTTGACGAAGTCGGGGATGCGGTGCTTGTGGGTGCCGAGGTCGGTGTTGGAGTAGCGCTCCCCGTAGAACAGGGTCTGCCACTGCCGCACCATGCCCAGGTTGCCGTTGTTGATGACGGCGATCTTGACGGGGATGCCCTCCAGCGCGCAGGTGGCCAGCTCCTGGTTGGTCATCTGGAAGCAGCCGTCGCCGTCGACCGCCCACACCACCGTGTCGGGCTTGCCGACCTTGGCGCCCATCGCCGCCGGCACCGCGTAGCCCATCGTGCCGAGGCCGCCGGAGTTCAGCCAGGTGTACGGCTTCTCGTACGAGATGAACTGGGAGGTCCACATCTGGTGCTGGCCGACCCCGGCGACGAAGATCGCGTCCGGGCCGGCGATCTCACCGAGCCGCTTGATCACGTACTGCGGGGAGAGGGTGCCGTCGGCCGGCTCCTCGTAGCCCAGCGGGTAGCGCCGGCGCAGGTCGTCGAGCTGGGTCCACCAGTCGGCGGTGTCGGCGCGGTGGCCGGCCGACTGCTCGTTCGTCACCGCCGCGACCAGCTCGTCGATGACGTGCCGGGCGTCGCCGACGATCGGGACGTCGGCGTGCCGGTTCTTGCCGATCTCGGCCGGGTCGATGTCGGCGTGCACCACCGTCGCGTCCGGGGCGAAGGAGTCGAGCTTGCCGGTGACCCGGTCGTCGAAGCGCGCCCCCAGGGCCACGATCAGGTCGGCCTTCTGCAGGCCGTAGACCGCGGCGACGGTGCCGTGCATGCCGGGCATGCCCAGGTGCTGGGGGTGCGAGTCGGGGAACGCCCCGAGCGCCATCAGCGTGGTGACCACGGGGATGCCGGTCAGCTCGGCCAGCCGCCGCAGCCCCTCGGTGGCGCCGGCCTTGAGCACGCCGCCGCCGACGTAGAGCACCGGGCGGCGGGCGGAGGTCATCAGCCGCGCCGCCTCGCGGATCTGCTTGCCGTGCGGGTGCAGGGTCGGCCGGTAGCCGGGCAGGTCCAGCGTCGGCGGCCAGGTGAAGGTGGTGGGCGCCTGGAGGACGTCCTTGGGGATGTCGACCAGGACCGGGCCGGGCCGGCCGGTGGCCGCCAGGTGGAACGCCTCGGCCAGCACCCGCGGGATCTCCTCGGCGTTCTGCACGAGGAAGTTGTGCTTGGTGATGGGCAGCGTGATGCCCTGGATGTCCGCCTCCTGGAAGGCGTCCGTGCCGATCGAGGGCCGCGCGACCTGACCGGTGATCGCCACGATCGGCACCGAGTCCATGTACGCGTCGGCGATCGGGGTGACCAGGTTGGTCGCGCCGGGGCCGGAGGTGGCCATGCAGACCCCGACCCGGCCGGTCGCCTGGGCGTAGCCGGTCGCGGCGTGCCCGGCGCCCTGCTCGTGGCGGACCAGGATGTGCCGGACGGTGGAGTCGTAGAGCGGGTCGTACGCCGGCAGGATCGCCCCACCCGGGATGCCGAAGACGACGTCGACGCCGAGCGCCTCGAGGGACCGCACGAGCGAGCCGGCGCCGGAGACCCGGGCCGGGGCGGGTGTGCGTACCCCCGGGACGGCCGGGTTGGCGGCGGCGCGGGCGGCGCCGGCGTGGTCGGCGTCGGCCGCCGGCTCGGCGCCCGTGCGGGCCCGCCGGGCGGAGTGGGCGAGTGTCTCTGGCGTGGGTCTCGTCATGGCGGTTCAGGCCTTCGGCTGGAGTGGGTGAGGCTGTTCGAGCGGTGTGACGCGGGACGCGGGCCCGGCGTCGATTGGTCCGACGGCAACAAAAAAGCCCTCGTGCAGGATGCACGGGGCCAGCGCACTCTCGATGGACGAGAGCGCGCTCAGGTAAGTACTCGCAGCGACCGGTACGACGACATGCGGTCAAGCCTGACGCATCTCACGCGATGAGTCAACTGATCCCACATGTTGGTTGACGGATCGCGGGGATTCACCCGTTCGGGGCGCCTGCCCACCCCACTCCACCTGCCCGGACTCCGGTTCCGGCGGGCGCGGGGCGGGCACCGTGGGCAGCCGTCGGGGCCGCGCGGCGGGAGCGGCGGGCGGGGCGGGGGCGGGAGCCGGCGAAGGGCGGGCGCCGGGCGACGTGGCCGCCTCCAGCATCGCCTCCAGGTGCTCGGCCGGCACGCCCCAGCCGAACAGCGCGCCCTGGCCGAACCGGCAGCCGGCGGCGACCACGGCGGCCAGCTCGGTCGGCGTGGTGACCCCCTCGGCGATGACCTCCAGCCCGAGCTGGTGGCCGAGGCGCATGACGATGTCGACCATCGGCGCGAAGGCGGGGCCGTCCCGGTCGACCGGCCGCACCGGCTCGTGCTCGGCGACCAGGCCGTGATCGATCTTGAGGATGTCGATCGGCAGGCGCCGCAGCTGGCCGAGCGAGGAGTAGCCGGCGCCGAAGTCGTCCAGCGCGATCCGGACGCCGGTCAGCCGCAGCGCGGTCAGCCGCCGGATCAGCTCGTCCAGGTCGGTCGCCACGGCGTGCTCGGTCACCTCCAGCACCAGCCGCTGCGGCGGCACGTGGTGGGCGCGCAACGCCTCGGCGACCTGGACCACGTATTCCGGGGCGTGCAGCTCGCGCGGCGAGACGTTCACCGAGACCCAGACGTCGTGGCCGTCGGCGAGCCAGCGGGAGAGCTGGTAGCAGGCCTGGTGCAGCACCCACGCGCCCAGCTTCGCGATCATCCCGCACTCCTCGGCGAGCGGGATGAACTCGTCGGGGCGGACGTTGCCCAGCTCCGGGTGGCGCCAGCGCAGCAGCGCCTCCGCGCCGACCGGGCGCACCGACGGCAGCGAGGCCACCGGCTGGAACGCCAGGCGCAGCTCGTCGCGCTCGATCGCCCCGCGCAGCTCGTGTTCGAGGGTGGTGCGCCGGCGCAGCAGCCGGTCGTACGCGGCGTCGTAGCGCTCGATCCGGTTCTTGCCGCGCTGCTTGGCGTAGCGCAACGCCAGGTCGGCGTGGCGCAGCAGCAGCTCCACGTCGGGCTCCCCGGCCCAGCCCGCCAGCCCGATGCTCACCGACAGGAAGACCGCCCCCTCGGGCTGGTCGTAGGCGCCGCCGAGCACCCCGAGCAGCCGCTCGGCGACCCGGTCGGCGTCGGCCGGGCGGCCGTGCATCAGCACCGCGAACTCGTCGCCGCCGAGCCGGGCCGCCACGTCGCCCGGGCGCAGGTTGGCGCGCAGCCGCCGGCCCACCTCGGCCAGCACCGCGTCGCCGACGTCGTGCCCGCGCATGTCGTTGACGTTCTTGAAGCCGTCGAGGTCGAGGCCGAGCAGCACGCAGGGCGTGCCGGCCTCGGCGCAGCGGTGCAGCGCCCGCAGCAGCCCCCGCCGGTTGGCCAGCCCGGTCAGCGGGTCGGTGTGCGCCAGCTCGCGGAAGTGGGCCTCGCGCTCGGCCAGCCGTCCGGCGTAGCCGCGCACGTCGTGCAGGGTCAGGTACTGCCGGGTCACCAGGGCGAAGCCCTCCACGCTGCCGGCGACGATGCCGAGCGCGTCGAACCGGCCGTCCTGGAGGAGGTGGTACATCGCCGAGGCCGCCATCGCGAACATCGGGACGAACGCGTGGTCGCCGTCGCGGCGGATCAGGTCGAGGTCGGCCCGGCCGGCCGGCGCCCCGGCGCGGGCGGCCAGCGCCGCGCCGAACAGGCCGGCGGCGAGCGCCCCCGACCCGGCCAGCGCCACGCCCGGCCCGGCCTGGCAGAGGCCGGTGGCGACGCCGAGCCCGCCGCAGGTCACCGCCGTGGCCGCCGCGCCGAGGCCGGCGAGGAACCGGCGCGGCGGCGCGGCGCGGAACGCCACGATGAGGGCGATCCCGGCGGTCAGGGCCGCGCTGACCGTGGCCAGCAGGATCGGCGGGCAGGCCACCGGGGTGGCGTCGCCCAGCAGCCGGGTCGGCTCGGAGAACAGCACCCAGCCGACGAACCAGAACGCGGCGGCCATCACCAGCCCGTCGAGCGCCAGCCGGAGCGCCGCCGCCGCCGAACCCGCCACCCCGGGGAGCCGGAGCAGCCCGGCCGAGAAGAGCAGCCCGCTGGCCGCCGTGCCGACCCCGACGACCGTGGCCCACCCCGGGCGCCGCTCCGCCCCGTGCGCCTCGTGGCCGGCCGCGGCGAGCGCCACGACGACCCCGACCAGGAGGCTGGCGAGCGCGACCGCGGACGCCGCGGCGAGCAGCGCGTACGCCTGCCGGTGCGGCCCGGACCGGCGTCGGGCGTCGACGGCCGACAGCGCGGTGGCCACCGCCGCGACCAGCCCGCACAGCACCGCCGCCGCGACCATGCCCGGGGAGAGATGCACGTCTCAACTGTGCCGGATCGGGACCGGCCGTGGGGGACCGGGTGTGCATCTGTTGGGACACGGCACGCACGGCCGGCGGGCGTGCCGGCGGCGGTGCCACACTTGTGTGCATGCCTGAGCTGCGGTCGAAGACCTCCACGCACGGTCGGACGATGGCCGGCGCCCGGGCCCTGTGGCGGGCCACCGGGATGACCGACGACGACTTCGGCAAGCCGATCGTCGCCATCGCCAACAGCTTCACCCAGTTCGTACCCGGTCACGTGCACCTGAAGGACATGGGCGGCCTGGTCGCCGAGGCGGTGGCCGAGGCCGGCGGGGTGGGCCGCGAGTTCAACACGATCGCGGTCGACGACGGCATCGCCATGGGGCACGGCGGCATGCTCTACTCGCTGCCCAGCCGCGAGCTGATCGCCGACGCCGTGGAGTACATGGTCAACGCGCACTGCGCGGACGCCCTGGTCTGCATCTCCAACTGCGACAAGATCACCCCGGGCATGTTGCTGGCCGCGCTGCGGCTCGACATCCCGACCGTCTTCGTCTCCGGCGGGCCGATGGAGGCCGGCAAGACGACGGCGATCGAGGGGGTCGTGCACAGCAAGATCGACCTGATCGACGCCATGATCGCCTCCTCCAACGAGGCGGTCACCGACGGCCAGCTCGGCGAGATCGAGCGGTCGGCCTGCCCGACCTGCGGCTCCTGCTCCGGCATGTTCACGGCCAACTCGATGAACTGCCTCACCGAGGCGATCGGCCTGGCGCTGCCGGGCAACGGCTCGACGCTGGCCACCCACGCCGCGCGCCGCTCGCTCTTCGTCGAGGCCGGCCGCACCGCCGTGGAGATCGCCAAGCGGTGGTACGACGGCGACGACGCCTCCGTGCTGCCCCGCGCGATCGCCAGCCGGGCCGCGTTCGAGAACGCGGTCGCCCTGGACGTGGCGATGGGCGGCTCGACCAACACGATCCTGCACCTGCTCGCCGCCGCCCGCGAGGCCGAGCTGGACTTCCACGTCGCCGACATCGACGAGATCTCCCGCCGGGTGCCCTGCCTGGCCAAGGTCGCCCCGAACTCGCCGCAGTACCACATGGAGGACGTGCACCGGGCCGGCGGCATCCCGGCGATCCTCGGCGAGCTGGACCGGGCCGGCCTGCTCAACCGGGACGTGCGCGCCGTGCACTCCCCCAGCCTGGAGCGCTGGCTGGCCGACTGGGACGTCCGGGGCGGCTCGGCGACGCCGGAGGCGGTCGAGCTGTTCCACGCCGCCCCGGGCGGGGTGCGCACCACCGAGCCGTTCTCCACCACCAACCGCTGGTCGTCGCTGGACACCGACGCGGCCGGCGGCTGCGTGCGGGACCGCGAGCACGCATACTCGGCCGACGGCGGGCTGGCCATCCTGCACGGCAACCTGGCCCCGGACGGCTGCGTGGTGAAGACCGCCGGGGTGCCCGAGGAGTGCCTGACCTTCCGCGGCCCGGCCAAGGTCTACGAGTCCCAGGACGACGCGGTCGAGGCGATCCTCAACAAGCGGGTCGTCGCCGGCGACGTGGTGGTGATCCGGTACGAGGGTCCGAAGGGTGGCCCCGGCATGCAGGAGATGCTCTACCCCACCTCGTTCCTCAAGGGCCGGGGGCTGGGTCGGGCCTGCGCGCTGCTCACCGACGGGCGGTTCTCCGGCGGCACCTCCGGGCTCTCCATCGGGCACGTCTCCCCCGAGGCGGCCTCCGGCGGGCTGATCGCCCTGGTCCGCGAGGGCGACGAGATCGTCATCGACATCCCGGGCCGCTCCATCGCGCTCGACGTGCCGGAGGACGTGCTCCAGGCCCGCCGGGTCGCCGAGGAGAAGCGCGACAAGCCGTACACGCCGGTGGACCGGCAGCGGCCGGTGTCGGCGGCGCTGCGCGCGTACGCCTCGATGGCCACCTCGGCCAGCGACGGCGCCTACCGCCGCGTCCCGGAGTAGCCGCCCCCGCTGCCCGGGCGGTGGTGGCCGGAGGGTCGGGGGCCAAGGGTCGTCCGGCGCTGTCGAGCTGAGTCGCTTGCGACATCAGCTCGACAGCGTGCTCCGTGTCGGCGCCTTCGGCTACCCGACTCCGGCTCCGCCCTGCCGCTGATCGTGGCCGGAAGTCAGAGGCCGGCGGGCTGGTGGGCCCCGGCTGCCGGCAGCACGACGGTGCGGGCGTGGCGGATGGCGGCCGGGGTGTCGGGGAAGACCAGCCCGTCGCGGCGCAACTGGGCGGCGACGCCGAGGGTGGCCAGCACCTGGTCGTGGTCGGGGTCGATGCCGGAGAGCAGCACGGTGACGCCGCGTTCGGAGAGCCGGTGGATGGCGTCGCCGAGCACCTGCGCGCCCGTGGCGTCGAGGGTGGTCACCCGGGACATCCGCAGGATGACCACGCGCACGTCGGCCACGTCGGAGAGCCGCAGCAGGAAGTTGTGCGCGGCGGCGAAGAAGAGCGGCCCGTCCAGCCGGTAGGCCACGATGTGGTCGGCGAGCAGCGCGTGCTCCTCGGCGCCGTGCTCGCCGGGGTCGAGGGGCACCTGTTCCACCCGCGCCGTGCGGGCCACCGCGCGCAGGGCGATCACGATCGCCACGCCCACCCCGACCGCCACGGCGGTCACCAGGTCCAGTGCCACCGTGACCGCGAAGGTGAGCACCAGCACGAGGGCGTCGCCCCGGGTGGCGCGGGCCAGCGCCCAGAGCGATCCTGCCTCGACCATCCGCACGGTGGTGGCCAGCAGGACGCCGGCCAGGGCGGCGAGCGGGATCCGGCCGACCAGCGGGGCGGCGGCCAGGACGATCCCGGCGAGGGCGACGGCGTGGGTGAGCGCGGCCAGCTTGGAACTCGCGCCGGCCCGCACGTTCACCGCCGTACGGGCGATGGCGGCGGTGGCCGGGATCCCGCCGAACGCCGGGGCGGCGAGGTTGGCCAGCCCCTGGCCGAACAGCTCGCGGTCCGGGTCGTGGCGCTGGCCGACCGTCATCCCGTCCGCCACGGTGGCGGAGAGCAGGCTCTCCAGCGCGGCCAGCGCCGCGACCGCGAGGGCAGAGGGCAGCAGGGCCCCGACGGCGTCGAGGTCGAGGAAGCCGAGCGAGGGGGCGGGCAGGCCGGCGGGCAGCGCGCCGATGCGGGCCAGCTCGACCGGGGCGGTCTCGGCCAGCAAGGTCGCGGCGGCCACTCCGAGCAGGGAGAACGGCCAGCCGGGACGCCAGCGCGCGCCGAGCAGCATCACCGCCGCGACGCCGAGGGCCATCGCCACCGGGACCGGCCGCGGGTCCGCGACGAACCGGAGGACCGCGTCGGCGGCCACGGCCCAGACGCGGTCGCCGTGCGCGTCGTTCACCCCGAGGGCGGCCGGCACCTGTTGCAGGGCGATGACCACCGCGATGCCTGCCGTGAAGCCCTCGATCACCGGGACGGGCAGGTAGTGGACGTAGCGGCCGAGGCGGGCGAGGGCCAGCGCGATCAGCACGAGCCCGGCCAGCGCACCGACCATCAGCACCCCGGTGGGGCCGAACTGCTGGACCACCGGCACCAGCACCACGGTCATCGCCCCGGTGGGCCCGGAGACCTGGAGGTGGGAGCCGCCGAAGACGGCCGCGACCGCGCCGGCCACCACCGCCGTCACCAGCCCGGCCTGGGCGCCGAGCCCGGAGGTGACGCCGAAGGCCAGGGCCAGCGGCAGCGCCACCACCGCCACGGTCAGCCCGGCGAGCAGGTCGCGCCGGGGCGCGCGGCGCACGGCCTGCCAGTCGGCGCGCGACGGCAGCAGCCCGAGGAACCGGTCGGCCAGCCCGAGCGGCTGGCTCACCGCTGCGCCCCGGAGGACCGCAGCTCGTCCAGCAGCGCGTCCCGGTCGGTGAGGACCGCGCCGAGGATGCGCCGGCCGGCGGCCAGCAGGTCGGCCACGTCGGGGGTGCTGAGCGCGTACATCACCAGGGCGCCGTCGCGGCTGGAGGTGACCATGCCGGCCCGGCGCAGCACGGCGAGCTGCTGGGACAGGTTCGACGCCTCGACGTCGATCGCGGCCAGCAGGTCGCGGACGGGCTTCGGCCCGTCCTGGAGCAGCTCCAGCACCCGGATCCGCACCGGGTGACCGAGGGTGCGGAACAGCTCCGCCTTCGCCTGGTAGAGCGGTACCGACACGTCAGCCTCCGTCACGCGACGCCATATTCGGTTGCCAACTTTAACACTTGCGAAATTCTTCAACTCGCAGCGTGGGCCGAGCCCGCCCCGACCGGGCGCCGGCGGCCGGCACGTCAACGGTCGGGACGCGGACGGCGGCAACGTCGGCGGCTACCGCCGCGTGCCGGGGAGGGCGCGACAGGCCGCCGCGTGCGGCGGGGGCCGCCTGCCTCAGTACGCGACCAGGGCGATGAGCAGCGACGACACGGCGCCCGCGAGCAGCACCGCGCCCGTGCCGAGACCGACCACGGCGCTCACCGCGACGCCGCGGGCCCGAGCCAGCGGGACCGCCGCCAGCGCCACGGCCGTCACCAGGGCGGCGACCACGTGGACCAGCGGGTAGTCGATCAACGCCGCGACCGGGAACAGGTGCAGGCCCACCACGAGGGCGACCCAGACCGGGATCAGGTCCCGTCGACGCCGCAGGGCGAGCAGCACGGCACCGAGTGCCGCGGCACCGAACTCGATGCCCACGACCACTCCGAAGGAACGGCTGGTGTCGGCGTCGAAGGCCGTCGGGTCGGACCAGCGCTGCCAGGTCAGGATGCCGCCGACGGCCGCCGTGAGCAACGAGAACATCGATCCGAGGCCGAGGATCGGCGGCCACCGCCTGGGCGGCGACTCCTGAGCCCAGCCGAACCAGCCGGACCCGAAGAGACCGAACACGACAGCCGTGGCCGACGCGTCACGAATGTGCTCCGCGATCATCATTTTCCCCCGGGCGATGCGGTGACGGGCTCACGCCGTGGCGGCCACCCGATCTTGGTAGATCCTCGCCCACCGAGCGGGCCCCCCGCCATCGGGGTCCTGCCCTGCCCGGACGCCCGGCTCCACTCGCGCGCCCAGCCTCCCGCCCCGACAGAGATCTTGGCGGGAAAGTGCCCCTCCAGGGGCCGTTGCTCGCCAAGATCTCCGTCGGGCGAGCGGGAGTCGTGCGAGTCGAGCCCGAACCGCGGCGCCGGCCGGTCGGAGCGGTCCGGGGCGCCGGCCGGTGCAGTAGCGTGGGTCGCGCCGCCGGTCGTCCCGGCCTCCCGGTGACGCCCGCCCCGGCGGGAGAAGCGGAGGAGTACGCCGGTGAAGCGCCCCACGATCGCCGACGTCGCCCGACGCGCCGGGGTCTCCAAGGGGGCGGTGTCCTACGCGCTCAACGGTCAGCCCGGGGTCTCCGAGGCCACCCGGCAGCGGATCCTCGCCATCGCCGCCGAGATCGGCTTCAGTCCGAGCCGCGCGGCGCGCTCCCTCTCCGGCGCCACCGCCGACGCGGTCGGCCTCGCCCTCTGCCGCCCGGCCCGCACGCTCGGCATCGAGCCGTTCTTCATGGGGCTGATCAGCGGCGTCGAGGCCGAACTCTCCGCCCGGTCGTACGCCCTCACCCTCCAGGTGGTCGCCGACGAGGAGGCGGAGGTCGCGGTCTACCGCCGGTGGTGGGGCGAGCGGCGGGTCGACGGGGTCCTCGTCTGCGACCTGCGCACCGACGACCGCCGGGTGCCGGTGCTGGCGGAGCTGGGCCTGCCCGCGGTGGTGATCGGCGGCCCGGGCGGCACCGGCGGGCTGGCCAGCGTCTGGTCCGACGACGCGGCGGCGCTGGTGGAGACCGTGGAATACCTGGCCGCCCTCGGCCACCGTCGGATCGCCCGCGTCGGCGGGCTGCCCGAGCTGCTGCACACCGAGATCCGCAACGAGGCGTTCGCCGGGGTGTGCCGGCGGCTCGGCCTGACCGACGCGGTCACCGTGCCGTCGGACTACACCGGCGAGGAGGGGGCGCGCGCGACCCGCCGGCTGCTCAGCTCGGCCGGCCGCCCCACCGCCGTGATCTACGACAACGACG
Source organism: Micromonospora sp. NPDC004336 (assembly GCF_053602615.1). NCBI lineage: Bacteria > Bacillati > Actinomycetota > Actinomycetes > Micromonosporales > Micromonosporaceae > Micromonospora > Micromonospora sp. NPDC004336. The sequence continues at coordinate 1,745 of NZ_JBSGDY010000030.1, read as the reverse complement.
TGATGGCGATAGCGGGCCTGTCGGTGGCCCAGGAGATGGGCCTCGCCGTGCCGGGCGACCTCTCCATCGTGGCCTGGGACGACTCGCCGCTCTGCCAACTGGTGCACCCGCCGCTGACCGCGCTCGGCCGGGACATCCCGGCGTACGGCGCGCACGCCGCCCGGCAGCTGCTCGCGGTCATCGGCGGCGCGCCGGCCGGCCGGGTTGAGGACGAGACGGCCCGGCTGACGCCCCGGGGCAGCACGGCCCCGCCGCGCGCCGCCTGAGACCGGGGACCCGTTCCGTTCCCCCGGCGCCGACGCCCGACCGGGATCGGCGATGGCTCCGGCAGCGGGTCAGCGCGACGCCGACGGGAACTCCTCGAAGTACGCCTCCACCCGCTCCGCCGTGGCCGGGCGGGCCAACGCGAAGCCCTGCCCGTACCGGCAGCCCGCCCGCCGGGCGCCCTCGACCAGGCCGGCCGACTCGAGCTCCTCGGCCACGATGTCGAGGCCCAGCCGGTCCCCCACGTTGACCACCACGTCGATGAGCGGACGCTGCGGATCCGCCGGGTCCACCAGCTGCGGGCCGACCTTGAGCAGGTCGATCGGCAACCGGCGGAGCTGGGCCAGCGAGGCGTGCTCGGCCCGGAAGTCGTCCAGCGCGGTGCGCACGCCCAGCGAGCGCAGCCCGGCCAGCCGGGCCACCACGGTCGGCAGCTCGGCACCCACCCGGGGCTCCGCCACCTCGACCACCAGCCGCTCCGGCGCCACCCCGTACGCGTCCAGCACCGCGGCCGTGCGCGGCACGAAGTCGGGCGCGGCCAACTCCCGGACGGTCACGTTGACCCCCATCCAGAGCTGCCGGCTCCCCAGCGACCAGGCGGCGAGCTGCCGGCAGGCCCGGTCCAGCACCCAGCAGCCCAGCTCGCCCACGATGCCGAGATCCTCCGCCACCGGCAGGAACTCGGCCGGCAGCACCGTGCCGAGCACCGGGCTGCGCCAGCGCAGCAGAGCCTCCGTACCGACCGGCTGCCGGTCGCCCAGGTCGAGCACCGGCTGGTAGACGAGGTCCAGTTCGCCGCGGGCGACCGCCCCGGGCAGTTCCCGTTCCAGGTCGAGCCGGCGGACGAGCTGCTCCTCCAGGTAGGCGTCGTACCACTCGACCCGGTCCCGGCCGAGCTGGACGGCGCGCCGCCGGGCCAGCTCCGCCTGGCGCAGCACGTCCTCCGGGGCGGCACCGGCGACCTCGGCCAGCCCGACGCTTACCCGCAGCCGCAGCACCCCGCCCGGCGCCCGGTAGGGCCGGGTGAGGGCGGCGAGGAGCCGGGCGCCCAGCGCGTACGCCAGCACCGGGCCGGTCGCGGTGACCACCGCGAAGCCGGTGGCGGTGAGGTCGGCGAGCAGGTCGCCGGGGCCGACGACCGCGCGGGCACGCCGGGCGACCTCGGCCAGCAGGTCCTCCCGGGCGGGGTCGCCGGGCCCGTCGCCGACGGTGCCGCCGGGGCCGTGCAGGTCGACGACGAGCACCGCGCCTCCGGGCGACGGCGCGTCGCGCAGGACGGCGAGGGCCCGCAGCAACCCGGCCCGGTCCGCCGGCTCGCCGGTACGGCCGCGCATCGACGGGTGCCCCTCCGCCCCCGCCACGCGGTCCGCCGGGGGAAGACCAGCGGCCGGCGTGGCCTCGCCGGCCGGCGACGGCGTGCCGACCGGCGACGGCGTGCCGACCGGCGACGGCGTACCGGCACGGCGCTACCTGGCCGCGAC
>NZ_JBSGDY010000029.1:0-47518 GCF_053602615.1 Micromonospora sp. NPDC004336 | reverse complement strand
TCGCGAAGAAGTACCCCGAGGTCGAGGTCCGGCACATCGACCACCCCAACCCCGCGGCGCAGGGCGACATCTTCTGCGACGGCAACCACTTCGCCCCCCCCCCGCGCACGGGGTAAATCGTCTACGGCACCCAGCTCCGCAGCGCCCGGATTCGCCTTCGCGCAGAGGTCAGTCGTTTGCGACATCAGCTCCACAGCACGCACAGCGCCCACCCCACGCAGGGGGTGGATCGTTCACGGCATCAGTTCCACGACAGCCGGAACGGCCGCCTCCGCGCACAGGGGAAAGGCCGCCTGGCGCGGGTGTGCCGTCCGACGTCGGTCCGGTCGCGACCGTGTACGCCCCTCGGCGAGGTCTGACGGCCTCGGGTGGGTGGTGCGGTCGGGCGCTGTCGAGCTGCCCCGTCTGTGGGGCAGCGTGCCCTCACCCGAAGACGCCGTCCACCACGACCGATGACCTCGCGGGCCCGGTGACCGCCCGAGATCTTGGCGGAAAAGTGCCCCTCCAGGGGCCATCCCTCACCAAGATCTCCCAGGTGCCGTGCACCACCCCCGCAGCGGCCCGCGGAGGAGCGCGCTCAGACCCCCAGGTAGCGGAGGACCGCGAGCACCCGACGGCTGTAGCCCGCCGCCTGCGACAGGTCGAGCTTGTCGAAGATCGTGTTGATGTGCTTCTCCACCGCGCTCTGCGACACGTGCAGCCGCTCGGCGATCGTCGCGTTGGTGTGGCCCTGCGCCATGTGGTGCAGCACGTCCCGCTCGCGGGGCGTGAGCCGCGCCAGCGGGTCCGCGCGGTCGGTGCCGGCCAGCACCTGCCGCACGACCTCGGGGTCCAGCGCCGTCGCGCCCTCGGCCACCCGGTCCAGGGCGTCGAGGAAGTCGTCCACCTGGGCGACCCGGTCCTTGAGCACGTAGCCGACGCCCTCGGGGCGGTCGGCGAGCAGCCGGGTGGCGTACCGCTTCTCGACGTACTGGGAGAGCACCAGGACGCCCGTGTCGGGCCAGCGCCGCCGGACCTCCAGCGCCGCCCGCAGCCCGTCGTCGGTGTGGGTGGGCGGCATCCGTACGTCGGTGACGACGACGTCGGGCCGGTGCCGGGCGGCGGCGTCGACCAGTTCGTCCGCGGAGGCGACGGCGGCGGCGACCTCGTGGCCCTCCTCGGCCAGCAGCCGGGCGAGGCCCTCGCGCAGCAGCGTGGAGTCCTCGGCGAGCACTATCCGCACGGCAGTTCCACCGACACCCTGGTGGGCCCGCCCGCGGGGCTGTCGACCCGCAGCCGCCCGTCGAGCGCGGCGACCCGGCGGGCCAGGCCGGACAGGCCCGTCCCGGTGGGGTCGGCCCCGCCGACGCCGTCGTCGTGCACCGCCATCCTGACGTGCCCCTCCCCCGTGCCGATCTCGACGGTGATCAGGGTAGCGGCCGCGTGTTTCGCCGCGTTGGTCAGCGCCTCGCAGGCGACGAAGTACAGCACCGTCTCGACCTGCCGCTGGGGGCGTACCGGCAGGTCGCAGCGGACGCGGACCGGAACGGCGGAGCGCTGCGCGACCATCTCCAGCACCTGTCCGAGGTCGGCGCCGTCGAGCGCCGACGGGTACACCCGCCAGGCCACCTCGCGCAGCTCCGCGACGGCCTGTTGGGCGTCGGAGTGCGCCTGGGCGAGCAGCGCGGCGGTGCGCTCCGCGTCCCGGCTGCGGCGGGCCCGGCCGAGCAGCATGCCGAGGGCGACGAGCCGTTGCTGGAGACCGTCGTGCAGGTCCCGCTCGATGCGCTGCCGCTCGGCGTCCACGGCGGCGATGACGCCGGCACGGCTGGCGGCCAACTCCCGGACCCGCTCCTCCAGCAGGGTTCGCTCGTTCGGGCCGAGCAGGCGCCGGGCCACCCGGGCGTCCAGCGCGGCCACGCTCGCCACGGCCTGCACGTTGACCAGGAGCAGGGCCGTCCCGATGACGACCTGGAGCAGCGCGTCGGCCACGCCCAGGTCGCCGCGCAGCACGGCCCGCACCACGATGGCCGCCAGCACGACGCCGAAGGCGAGCACCCCGTACGCCAGCAGGCCCAGCGCCCCGGGCAGCAGCCGGGCGGCCAGGTAGGCCGCCTCGCGCCGGGGCGGCGCGCCGGGCGGGACCTCGACGCCCTGGAACCGGGCCAGCCGGTCCCGTTCCCACCGGGCGAGCGCCCCGACGTACCGCCGGATCGTGGCGCGGACCCGCCGGCGGGCCGCCGGGGCGGGCGCGGCGCCGGCCCCCGCGACGGCCGCGACGACGAGGAACAGCGCCTCGACGACGGCCGAGACGATGCCGAGGGCGACGCCGGCGGGAATGCGGGTCGCCCTCGGCGGGTGCGGTCGGGCGGTCTCCACCAGCTCAGCGCACCCCGTCGCGGTCCCACGGGTCCGGCTGCCCGTCGGAGTGTGCGCTGCGGTAGATGGTGCCGCGCCCGGCCGGGTCGGGCGCGTGGTTGAGCGAGGCGGGGCCGGGGGCCGGGTTCGGCTCGGCGTCGTCCGGCGTGCCGCGCCGGGCGCGCATCACGCGGGTCACGACGAACCAGCCGAACACCGCCACGCAGGCCACGATGACCACCTTCTGCAGCGCGCCGGCGTAGCCCTCGACCAGGTGCCAGTTGTCGCCGAGGAGGTAGCCGGCCATCACGAAGGTGGTGTTCCAGATCAGACTGCCGAGGGTCGTGTAGACCATGAAGGTCAACACGGGCATCCGCTCCACGCCGGCCGGGATCGAGATCAGGCTGCGGAAGATCGGGATCATCCGGCCGAAGAAGACGGCCTTGACGCCGTGCCGCAGGAACCACTCCTCGGTGCGGTCCACGTCGCTGAGCTTCACCAGCGGCAGCTTCTGCGCGATCGCCCGGATCCGCTCCCGGCCGAGCGCCGCGCCGATGTAGTACAGCGCGAGGGCGCCGAGCAGCGAGCCGAGGGTGGTCCAGAAGATCGCGCTGACCACGCTCATCCGTCCCTGACCCGCGACGAAGCCGGCGAGCGGCAGGATCACCTCGCTGGGGATCGGCGGGAAGAGGTTCTCCAGGGCCACGGCCAGGCCCGCGCCCGGACCACCGAGCCGTTCGACCAGGCCGATGACGAAACCGACCAGGCCGTCCTCGGGTGGCGCGGCCTCCCCCGTGGTGGTTCCGGCGGCGAGCAGGGAGTGCGCGGTACGAATCATGGTGCCCACGCTACGAACCCATCCTGAGAGCCGACCATGGGGTCGGCCACCCGGTACCGCCGGGCGACCGCAGCGGGCGGGGTGCGGAAAACCGCAGGGGCGGGCCGGCCGGCGAACCTGCTCGTCAGCCGGCCGCCCGCGCCGCGACCGCGCGGGCGGTACGCCGGTGCGCGGCGGCCTCGTCGGGGCGGCCCAGCGCGGCGGCGAGCTCGCCGAGGTGCTCGGCGACCGGACCGAGGGTGAGGATTCCGCTGCCGGCCCCGGCCATCTCGTCGGCGGCGGGGGCGAGTTCGGCGTACGCCCGACGCGCCGTGGCCTGGTCGCCGAGGGCTAGGGCGGCGCGGGCGGCGAGGCAGACGCGGGCCTCGCGCAGCAGGTCGTGCGGTGGGTCCGGAAGGGCGCGCAGCGCGGCGGCGGCCTCGCCCCGGTGACCGGTGGAGAGCAGCAGCAGGGGGCGCACCCAGGGCTCGTACGGTCCGAAGTCCCCGTCGACGTCGAGGCTCCCCGGCCGGCCGTCCTCGCGTTTGCCCACCGGCGGCAGGCGCAGGGACAGCAGCGCGAGGGCGAACAGGCCGTGTTCCATCCCGGGCATCCCGCTGCCGGTGAGGCTGTCGTGCGCGGCGCGGTACGCGTCCGCCGCCCCGGCCCGGTCCCCGCCGATCGCCAGCCGCAGCGCGGCGTACCACCGGGTGAAGACGCCCACCAGCGGCAGGTCGTACCGCCCGGCGAGGCGGTCGGCGGCGCGGGCGTGCGCGTCGGCGCCGGCGAGGTCCGCGAGCGCGCCGTGCGCCTGCACCAGGATCAGGTGGCCGAGGACCTCGAAGCTGACCAGTTCGTGCCGGGCGGCCAGGTCGACCAGTTCGGCGCCGATGCGGGCGCGCTCGGCGGCGAGGCCGGTCCGCCGGAAGGCGTGCACGAAGCGGGCGTTGAGCGCGTGGGCGAGCAGCGCCGGGTCCGCCAGCCGCCGGGCGACCGCCTCCGCCTCGCCCGCCGCCCGGTGGCCGCGGTCGGTGGTGGTGCCGCGCAGCTCCAGCGCGAGGGTGCTCAGCAGCCGGGCACGCCGCCGCGGCTCGTCGTCGCCGAGCGCGGCCAGCGTCCACTCGGCGGCCCGGACGACCTGTCGGGAGAGGCGCTCGTCGTCGTTGCGGGTCCAGACCGCCGGGACGTCGAACGCGGTCAGCACGTCAGCGGCCAGGGCGGGATCGTCGAGCCCGACGGCCGTGGCGACCGACGCCGACCGGAGCCGCCGCGCCTCGTCGAGGTGCCCGGTGACGGCGAGCGCGCGGCCCAGCCCCATGGCCGCCGTCAGCCGCCCGCGTACGTCGTCGTCGCCGGCTCGGTCGTGGGCGGTGACCGCCTGCCGCCACAGCCGGGCCGCCTCGTGCGGGTGGAAGCGGCGCTCGGCCTGCTCGGCGGCGGCACGCGCGTAGCGGGCCGCGCGGGGCGCGGTGGCCCGGCTCGCCGCGTGCCCGAAGTGGTGGGCGAGGGCGGCGACGTCGTGCGGGTACAGCCGCTCGATCGCGTCGCCGGCGGCGGCGTGCCAGCGGGCCCGGCGCGGCGCGGAGAGGTCGCCGTAGAGCGTGTCCCGGGTCAGCACGTGGGTGAACCGCAGCCGGCCGTCGGCGTCCCGCTCGCTGAGGAAGCCGGCCGCGAGGGCCCGGTCCAACGCGTCGAGGACCGCCGTCGGGTCGCCCGCCAGCACGGTCAGCAGGTCGGGGTCGACGTCGCGGCCGAGCACCGCCGCCTGCCGCAGCACGGCCTGCGCCGGCTCGGGCAGCCGGGCGAGGCGGTGCCGGATCACGTCGCGCACGCCCGCCGGGACCTGGTGCAGCGCGGCCGGGCCCTCCGCCGCGAGCAGCCGCGCCAACTCCCGGACGAAGAACGGGTTCCCGCCGCTGCGGCGGTGGATCAGGCGGACCACGGCGGCGTCGAGGTCCCGCCCGGCCACCGCGCGCGCCACGTCGCCGGTCGCCGGTTCGGAGAGGCCGCCGAGGTAGACCCGGGCCGGCTCGGCGCGGGCCAGCCGGGCCAGCGCGGCGGTCAGCTCCGGGGTGATCTCGGCGGCGCGGTACGTACCCACGACGAGCACCGGCCCGGTGACCGGTTCGGGCTCGCCGACCAGGGCGGTGAGCAGGTCCAGGGTGTCGGCGTCGGCGCGGTGCAGGTCGTCGACGACCAGCAGCACCGGTCCCCGCCCGGCCGCCGCCGAGACGAGCGCGGCGACGGCGCGGTGCTGCCGGAACCGGGCCGCCGCCGGGTCCGGACCGGCGACGGGCGCCGCGCCGACGTCCGCTCCCGGCCGAGCCGGCCCGGCGCCGTCCGAGGGGGCGAGCGCGTCGGTGATCCGGGTCCACGGCCAGGCTGCCGGTGCGCCCTCGTACTCGGGAACGTGGCCCCACACGGACGTCCAGCCGGCGGCGGTCAGTTCCCGGGCGAGCGCGTCGGCGAGCGCCGTCTTGCCCGCGCCGGCCTCCCCCGAGACGAGCGCCAGGGCGGGGCTGCCGTGCCGGACGGCCCGCCCGGCCGCCTGCCGCAGCCGGGCCAGTTCCTCGTCCCGGCCGGCGAACGGGCGGCGGTTGTCGCGCGCCACCGCCCCGCCGGGTCGCGCCGTCCCAGGCGCGTCGGCGCCACCGGGAGCACCGCCGGCCACGGGCGCGCCGGGCGGCGCGGTCGGACCGCCGGCCGGCGCGGCCGGGAGGGGTCCGGGCGGCGTGGTCGGGAGGGGTACGGGCGGCGTGGTCGCGCCGACGGGCGGCGCGGGCGGGGGGAGCCCGGGCGGCGCGGTCGCGGCGGCGGGCGGCGCGGTCGGCGCGGGCGGGAGGAGGCCGGGCGCCTGGGCGAGGATGTCGGCCTCCAGCCGCCGCAGTCGCGGGCCAGGGTCGACGCCGAGTTCGGCCACCAGGGTGTCGCGGACCTGCCGCAGCGCGGCCAGCGCCTCGCCCTGACGACCCGACCGGTACAGGGCGGTGGCCAGCAACTGCCAGGCGTCCTCCCGCAGCGGGTGGTCGGCGGCGTGGGCCCGCAGCCCGGTGACCGCCTCGGCGGCCCGGTCCAGGGCCAGCAGCGCCCCGGCCCGCCGCTCCACCGCCAGCATCCGCAGCTCGTCGAGCCGGTCGATCTCCGCGCGGGCCCAGGGCTCCCCGGCGACCTCCGCGTACGCCGGGCCCCGCCACAGCGCCAGCGCGTCGTCCAGGCGGGTCAGCGCCGGCTCGCCACGACCGGCCGCCAACAGCTCGCCCGCCTCGGCGACCGCCGCCTCGAACCGCCAGGCGTCCACCGCGTCGGGCTCGGCGCGCAGCGCGTACCCGGGTGGGGCGGTCACCAGCAGCCGGGCCGGCTGGCGGGGCGGCCGGTCCGGCTCCAGCGCGCGACGCAGGTCGGCGACGAACGTGCGGATCGCTCCCACCGCGCCGTCCGTGGGCGCCTCCCACAGGTCGCCGACGAGCCGGTCGACCGGCACCACCCGGCCGCGGGCGACGAGCAGGCGGGCCAGCACCGCCCGCTGGCGGGGGCCCTTCAGCGCGACGGGGCCGGCGGCGTTCGCCGCCACCACCGGCCCCAGCACGCCGAAGGTCACCGTGGGTGCCGCCGCCTGCCCGGTCATGGCACCAATCTAGGCGTGCCCGCCGGCCGTTCCGCCTGGCCGGGGTCGCCGTGTCGGCCCGCTCATCCGTTGCTGACCGGCCGCTGACCGCCCCCGGGCACGCTCGGAGCCGGACGGGGCGGAACCACCGCCTCCACCGCAGGGAGGGACCCACCATGAACCCGACGATCAGGGGATTCGACCACCGACGCGTCACCGTCGCCGACGGCGTGGCGCTCAACGTGGCGGTCGCCGGCTCCGGCAGCCCGGTGGTGCTGCTGCACGGCTTCCCGCAGACCCACCTCATGTGGCGGCACGTCGCCGCCGACCTGGCCGCCGACCACACCGTGATCTGCCCGGACCTGCGCGGCTACGGCGACAGCGACAAGCCCGCCGACCCCGACGGCACGGCGTACGCCAAGCGCACCATGGCCGCCGACGTCGTCGCGCTCGCCCGCGCGCTCGGGTACGACCGCTTCGCCCTGGCCGGGCACGACCGTGGCGCACTGGTCGCCGTCCGCGCCGGCCTCGACCACCCCCGGGCGGTCACCCACCTCGCCGCCCTGGACGTGCTGCCCACCCTCGACATGTGGGACGTCATGCACGGCACCACGGCCGCCGTCGGTTTCCACCTCTACCTGATGGCCCAGCCGCCCGGCCTGCCCGAGCAGCTCATCGGCGCCGCTCCGGACGCCTTCTTCGGCCACTTCCTCGACGCCTGGACCCGCGACCCGGACGCCCTGCCCGCCGACGTGCGGGCCGCGTACCTGCGGGCGTCCCGGGAGGCGGTCCCGTCGATCGTCGCCGACTACCGGGCGTCGGCCGGCATCGACGTCGCGCACGACCGGGCCGACCGCGCGGCGGGCAACACGCTGCGCATGCCGGTGGCCGTGCTCCAGCAGGACTGGGGAGCCGCCCTGGGCTACGACGCCGCCGCGCTGTGGCGGGCGTGGGCGCCGGACCTGACGCACCGCACCGTCACCTGCGGACACTTCATGGCCGAGGAGTCGCCCGCCGAGGTGGTCAAGGCCCTGCGTTCGCTGCTGGCCAGGTAACGGGCCCGGCCGGCGGGCCGGCACAGGCGGGCCGCGCCGGGCGGGCCGCGCTGGGCGGGCCCGGCGGGAGGTGGCCCCGGCGGGAGGCGGCCCCGGCCGGGCCGCCCGGAGTGGGCGGACGGGACCGGAGCCCGCCTACGATGAAGCGTTCGGATCTTGGCCACCCCGTCAAGGACCACCGTCAGCAGCAGTCATGTGGAGGGCTCTCCCGTGCGTGCCATACAGATCGATCGCTTCGGCGCACCCGACGTCCTGAGTCTCGTCGAGGCTCCCCCGCCTGAGCCAGCTCCCGGGGAGGTGGTCATCCGGGCGGTCGCGACCAGCATCAATCCGGTCGACGACAAGACGCGGGAGGGCGCCATCGGCGAGGGAACACCGCCGCTGCCGATGACGCTCGGATGGGACCTGGCCGGCATGTTCCTGCGGGGCGGCCTGGCGGGAAAGATCACCGTGGTCTTCTGAGCCCCCCGCCCCTCCGGCGCACCCCTGGCCGGAAGGGCAGGGGGTGCTCACCCAGAACCGCCGCACCGGCATCCACCAGGCCCTCCGCGGTCTGGCCCGCGTCGCCGTCCGCCCACGACAACTCCAGATGAGACGGTCGCCTGGGAAAGGCTGCCCCCGTCGTCGACCGGGGTCGATGCCGCCGTCCGACGGATTGAAGATCAAGCTAGGGTGGCCGGGTGACCCAGCGCATTCCGAGCGTCGGCGGGCGGCCCGCCGAGGCGTCGTCGACACCCCTCGCGACGCCCCGTGACGGGGGCGGCGCGGTGACCGGGCGGCTGGCCGAGCTCTGGCGGTACCCGGTCAAGTCCCTGCTGGGCGAACGGCTGTCCGCTGCCGAGGTGGACGCGGCGGGAGTGGCGGGCGACCGGCGGCTGGCCCTGCGGCATCGGGACACCGGGCGGGTGGCCAGCGCGAAGCACCCCCGGCTCTGGCGGGACCTGCTCACCCTGCGCGCGGCCGGCGCCGCGCCCGATCCGGTACGCCTCACCCTGCCCGACGGGCGCGAGGTGTCCAGCGTGGACGCCGACGTCGACGGCGTGCTGTCCCGGGTGCTCGGCGCCCCGGTGACGCTGATCGACCGGCCGCCCGCCGGGGCGACGCTGGACCGGGCGGACCCGGAGGCGGTGCTCGCCGGCGGGATCGCCGCCGACGTGCCGGTGCACGCCAACCCCCTCGGGGCGGCGGCGCCGGGCACCTTCTTCGACTTCGCCCCCGTACACCTGGTCACCACGGCGACCCTGGCCCGGCTGGCCGCCGAGATGCCCGGCGGCACGCTCGACGCGGCCCGCTACCGCCCCAACCTCGTCGTCGAGGCCGACGCGGACGCCTTCGCGGAGAACGACTGGGTGGGCCGGGAGCTGCGGATCGGTCCGACGCTCGTGCTGCGGGTGCTCGCGCCGACGCCGCGCTGCGCCGTGCCGACCCTCGCGCACGGGTCGCTGCCCCGGCAGCCCGACGCCCTGCGCGTCCCGGCCCGCCTCAACCGGGTCGCGCCGCTGCCGCAGCTCGGCCCGCAGCCGTGCGTCGGGGCGTACGCGCAGGTGCTGCGCGGCGGCCGCGCGGAGCAGGGGGCGGCGGTCGAGGTCGGCTGAGCGCGCCGGCCGGTCCCCGAGGGGGATCAGTCGTCGTCCTCGTCCTCGCCGCGGAGCCCGTCGTCCACCCGGTCGAGCAGGGCGTCGAGGCGGGCCGCCGTCTCGGGCGAGATCCGCTCCTCCTCGGCCGCCTCGGCCACGCGCTTCCGCAGGTCCCCGATCCGCTTGGCCCGGTCCTTCGGCTTGCCACGGTCGAGTTCGGCGAGCTTGTCCCGGAACTGCTCCAGCGTCTTGCGGTCGATCTCGCCACGGACCTGTGCCTGCAGGAGCACCGCGGCGAACTCGGCGGCGAGCTGGCGCAGGCCGAGCGGGTCGGGTCGGGCGGACGCCGTCGGCGACGGCCGCGGGGCGGCGCTGCTGGCCGGTGGTTCGGCGCTGGTCGGCTGCTCCGCCGGGGCCGTCGTCGCCGGGGCCGCCGCGGACGGCGGGCTCCCGTCGTCGCCGATGGCGAGCACCCCGACGAGCCCGACGACAAGCGCGGCGCCGACGGCGACCAGCACCGTGATCGGCCGGTTCCCCCGCGACCCCGGCCCGGCGCCCGGAGCGGGACGCCGATCACCGGCGGCCGCCGCCGGCACCGCCCGGCCACGGGTCGGTGGCGTCTTCGCCCGGCCCACCGGGGCCACCGTGGTGGGCGGCGACGAGCGGTCGATCAGCGTCGGCGGGTGCGCCGGGGCCGGCGCGGGCAGGGTCGGCAGGACCACCGTGTGCGGGCCGGCGGGCGCCGCACCGGCGAACCGCCCGGCCAGGTGGGCGGCGGCCGGCCGGTGGGCGGGATCCGGGGCGAGGCAGGCCAGGGTCAGCTCGGCGACGTCGGCGGGCAGCCCCGGGACCCGCAGCGGCGGCACGGGCGGGTGGCCGGCGTGCACCTCCAGCGCGTCCTCCCAGGTCCGCACGGGCAGCGGGGCGCGGCCGGTGAGGGCGCGGTAGAGCAGCGCGCCGAGGGCGTAGACGTCGCTGGCCGGGTTCGGCGGCCCGGGCCGCATCCGCTCCGGAGCGAAGTAGGCGGGCGTGCCCATCAGCAGCTCGCCGGTCTGCCCGGCGAGTGGGTGGTCCGGGCCGGCGAGCGCGGCGATCCCGAAGTCGAGCACCTTGGCGCCGGTCTCGGTGAGCATGACGTTGCCGGGCTTGATGTCCCGGTGCACCACCCCGATGCGGTGGGCGGCGGCCAGCGCGGCGGCGACCTGCCCGGCCATCCGGACGGCGTCCGGCCAGGCGAGGGGCCCGTCGGCGAGTCGGTCGGCGAGGTTGCGCCCCTCCACCAGTTCCATCACCAGGTACGGCACGACCGCCCCGCCGAGGGCCGCCTCGCCGTAGTCGTACACCTGGGTGACGTGCGGGTGGGTCAGCCGCGCGGCGGCGCGGGCCTCGCGCCCGATGGTGGCCCGCAGGTGCGGGTCGGTGCCGAACTCCCCGGCGAGGGCCTTGACGGCGACGGGGCGGTGCAGCACCTCGTCGTCGGCGCGCCACACCTCGGACATCCCGCCGAGGCCGATGCGCTCGCGCAGGACGTACCGGTCGTGCAACCGCAGGGTGGGCGAGAACGGCGACATAGCCGTTCAGTCTGCCTGGCCGGGGTGGCCGGGCACCACCCGCGGTGCCCGGTTGCGCGCCGGTCGTCCCGCTGTGGGGTCGGACGACCGGCCGCGCGGGTGACGGTGGCCACCCGCGCGGCAGGTCGGGGGCGGTCAGGAGCAGCGTTGCGGCGCGGGCAGCGGCGGCGGCTGGATCCGGTCGGCGATCCGGCGCAGGGCGCCGGCGGCGGCCAGCCGCGCGGGGGCGAGCCGCGCGGCGCGGGGGCGCTCCGCGATCACCGGCGCGTCCGGCCGGGCGGAGTTGACGTGCCGGGTCACCGCGTCGATGGCGGCGATCAGGCCGGTGGGCTGTTCCATGGTCAGCTCCTCGGGACGGGTCCGGTGGAGGTCCGGACGACGAGTGTGGTGGGCAGCAGGACGTGGCCGGCCGCCGGATCGGCGGGCGGGTCGAGCAGGAGCTGGGCGGAGATGCGCCCCTTCTCCTCGGCGGGTTGCCGCACGGTGGTGAGGCCCGCCTCGGCGGCCTCGGCGATGTCGTCGAAGCCGGTGACGGAGACCGGTGGTCCGCCGGCCTCGGCGAGGACGTCGAGGACGCCCAGGGCGAGCACGTCGGAGCAGGCGAGGACCGCCGTGGGCGGCTCGGGAGCGGCGAGCGCGGCGGCGACGGCGGCGGCGCCGGCCGCCCGGCTGTTGCCGGTGGCGGCGAGCAGGGTCAGCTCGGACCAGGCGACGCCGACCTCGGCGAAGGCGTCGGCGAAGCCGGCGAACCGGGCCCGGGTGGTGGGGTGGGCGACGGCGGCCACGTCGGGCAGGCGCAGCTCGCCCGGGGCGACGCCGGGTCGGACGGCGTCGCCGAGCAGGGCGACCCGGCGGTGCCCGAGCCCGGCCACGTGCGCGGCGACCGCGCGGGAGGCGGCGCGCTCGTCGATGCCGACGTAGCGGTCGTCGGGGCCGGCGTCGTCACGGGGCGCGGTGGTCACCACGGGCAGGCCCCGTTCGCGGAGCACGTCGACGACCCAGCCCTCGTCGCCCACGCAGTAGACGCAGAAGCCGTCGACTGCCGCGTCCTCCACCGCGCGCCGCGCGCCCGCCTCGTCCGCCGGCAGCGGCACGAGCAGCAGGCTGGTGCCGTGCCGCTGGGCCGCCTCGGCGACGCCGGCCAGGAACCGGACCGCGAAGGGGTCGGTGAAGGCGTACGACAGCGGCGACTCGAACAGCACCCCGATGGCGCCGACCCAGCCGCGCCGCAGCGACCGGGCGGTGGGGTTGGGGCCGGGGTAGCCGAGCTGCCGGGCGGTGTCGAGGATGCGTTGGCGCAGCGCGGCGGAGAGCTGGTCGGGGCGGCTGTAGGCGTTGGAGACGGTGCTGCGGGAGACCCCGACGGCGTCCGCCACGGCCTGCAGGGTCGGCTTCACCGCACGCTCCTCTGTATCGATTCAGTCTGGATCGATACAGAGATTAGCGGCGGGGCCGGGAACCGTCAATGCGCCCGCACCGGCGGGTGTCGCGGCGGCGGGCGTCCCCGTCGAGCGTTCGTCGGCGGCGCTCGCGATGCGGGCCGCGACGAGGTGGGCGGCGGCGGCCGCGAGGAGCGCGACGGTCAGGCCGGCGTGCACGAGGGGCGCCGCGGCCAGCGCGCCGACGCCCGAGGCGGTGATCTTGAGGCTGGCCCCGGTGGTGAAGACCTGGGCGCGCAGGCGGGCGGGCGTCTCCTGGTGACGGATCCGGATCAGCCCGGCGAGCTGGGGCCCGTCGCCCGCGCCGATCACGACGGCCGCGAGGACCGCGGCGACCGGATGCCCGGCCGCCGCGATCGCGATGCCGAGTCCGGCCAGCACGGTGGCCCAGGTCAGGACCCGTCCCGGGCGCCGCAGCGCCGCGCGCCGGTCGAGGAGGGCATTCGACGCCAGGGCCGCCGCGGCCAGGACCGCCAGCAGCATCGGGCCGGCGGCGGGAGTGCCGAACCGCTCCTGGCCGATCGCCGGCACGAGGACGGCGAACAGCCCGAAGCCGCAGGAGGCCACACAGGACGACGCGGTCGCGGCCCGCAGCCCCGGCTGACGGGTGATCACGGCGACGCCCCGGCGCAGGTCGGCCAGCGGACGCGTCCGCCCACCGGGGCTCTCGTCACGCGCCACGCGGGCGAAGGGTGCGCACGCCGCTCCCGCCCCGAGCAGGAGGAGGGTCAGGACCAGCGGCGCGGCCGACCCCGCGATCGCGTACGCGACACCGGTGAGGGCCGGGCCGACCAACCCGGCGAGGCTGTAGGAGCTCGCGTCGAAGACCGCCAACCGTCGGGCCCGGGCGGCGTCGAGATCGGTGAGCGAAGCCGACCAGCCGCCCGCGACGGCCGGCCCGAAGAGACCGGCGAGGACCGCCACCCCCATGGCCAGCCCCTCGTGCCGATGGTGCAGCGCGACCCCGACCGCCGCCAGCCCGACCGCGAACGATGCCAGGGAGAGGGTCAGCGGGCCGCTGGACCGGGCCCGGTCCAGCCAGACGCCGAGCAGTGGACCCCCCACCGCCGCGGCGACGGCCAGGAGCCCGAACACGGCGGCGCCGTCGCCAGCGGAGGACCCGCCGAAGGCGAAGAGCAGGATCGCGGTGCCGGCCATCTCGTCCCCGGTGCGCGACACGAGCGCGCCGAGCGGAGCGATGTAACGGTTTATCACGGGGATTACGTTACATAGGATGGTGGCATGGCGATGTTCAAGGCGGGGGCGGAAGCCGCGGCACGGCGCTGCGCCGACGTGATCAACGCGGCCGAGGCGGACGACGCGGGCCTGTGCGCCGCCCTCGCCGCACACGGGGAGGCGGTCTCCTCGCTGCGGCCCGACGAGGCCCGCCAGCTGCGTGACGCCGCCGCCAGGCTCCGCCCGATCGCCCGGGCCGGCTCGCTCGAGGAGGCCTGCGCCCGGCTGAACGAGGTGCTGGCCGCCTGCGGGCCACCGCGGCTGACGGCGCACCAGGACACCCCGTGGCACCTGCACGTCGACAGCGGCGACGACGCCGACTGGGGCGAGTGGTTCACCGCCTCCTCGGCGATGGCCCTGGCCATCCTCGTCGCCGAGCACCAGCAGCCACCCCTGGGCGTCTGCCGGGCGCCGGGGTGCGACCGCGTCTTCCCGACACACAGCCCCGGACGCCCGCGCCGCTACTGCTCCCCCACCTGTTCCTCGCGAGCCCGCGTCGCCAGCCACCGCTCCCGCGTCTAGGAGGCCGTCCTGCCGCGCCGATCGGCGCCCCCGGCCGGCATCCCGCCCGGGCCGGCGGGCCGACCGGAAAAGGGCACGAACGCGTCCGCCCCGCCGGACAGGCCGAGCGGGGCGGACCGGCCGGGCGGGGCCGGATGCCGGCCGGGCGAGCCGGCCGGGCGGGCCGAGCGGGGCCGGGCGAGCCGGCGGGGCGGGCCGAGCGGGGCCGGCGCCGCCGGCGGATGAGGGCGGGTCAGGGCTTGCGGGCCACCGCCCCGTACATGCTGACCTCGGCCACCGACGGCCGTGGCTGCGGGGCGTCGTCGGCGCGCCACTCGGCCACCGAGGTCACGCCGGGCTCCACGACCTCCAGGCCGTCGAAGAACCGGACGAACTCCGCCCGGCTGCGCAGGTTGATCACGCCGTGCGGACCGCCGCCCCGGCCGGCGGCCTTCGCCTCCCGGGCGATCTCCGGGGGCAGGTGGTCGTGGGTGGCGTGGGAGGCCGCCAGGTAGCTGCCCGGCGGCAGCGCGTCGAGCAGCCGGGCGACCACGGCGTACGGGTCGTCGCCGTCGGGCACGAAGTGCAGGATCGCCACCAGCATCAGCGCGACCGGCCGGGACAGGTCGATGGTGCGCAGCAGGTCGGGGTGGGCCAGGATCTTCTCCGGGTCGCGCAGGTCGGCGTCGATGTAGGCGGTGGCGCCCTGCGGCGAGCTGCTCAGCAGCGCCCGGGCGTGCGCGAGCACGATCGGGTCGTTGTCGACGTAGACCACCCGCGTCTCGGGGGCGACCGCCTGGGCGACCTCGTGGGTGTTGTCGGCGGTCGGGATGCCGGTGCCGATGTCGAGGAACTGGCGGATGCCCGCCTCCCGGGCCAGGTGACGCACGGCCCGCTGGAGGAAGCGGCGGTTCTCCAGGGCGGCGGTGCGGATCGTCGGGAAGGCCGCCGCCACGGCGTCGCCGGAGTCCCGGTCGGCCTGGAAGTTGTCCTTGCCGCCCAGCCAGTAGTTGTACCGGCGCGCGGGGTGGGCCACCGAGGTGTCGATGCGGTCGCTCGGGTGGGTGGGGCCGGTGGCCGCGCCCGGGGCGTCGGTGGTCAAGGTTGCCTCCACGACTCTGCGCCAACCGCCACCGGTGGCGTCCGTCCACTGTCGCCGGTCGGCGACCATGCTAGCCGCAGAGCCCTCGGCGCACGGCCCCGGACGGTCACGCCGGGTAGAGCTCGTCCAGGAGTCGGCCGAGGATCTCCGGCGTACGCTCCGGCGGCTCGGCCTCGACGCAGAGCCGCTCCATCGCCACCGCGTAGTAGTCGAGGTCGTCGCGCTTGTCGAGATAGAGCGCGCTGGTGAGCTGTTCGATGTAGACGATGTCGGGCAGGTCCTGGTCGCCGAAGCGCAGGATCGTGAAGGCGCCGCCCGCCGCCGCGTGCCCGCCGGCGGCGAAGGGGATGACCTGGAGCCGGATGTGGGGTGACCTGGTCGCCTCGATCAGCGCCGCCACCTGGCCGCGCATCACCTGCGGCCCGCCGATGGGCCGGCGCAGGGCGGCCTCGTCCACCACCGCCCAGAGCAGCGGTGGATCCTCCCGGCGCAGCAGCCGCTGGCGCTGCATGCGCAGGGCGACCCGGCGCTCGATCTCCGCCGGCGCCGCCCGCCCGTGGCCGAGCAGCACCACCGCCCGGGCGTACTCCGGGGTCTGGAGCAGGCCGGGGACGAACTGGACCTCGTAGGAGCGGATCAGGGCCGCGGCGGCCTCCAGGCCGAGGTACGACTGGAACCAGCTCGGCAGGACGTCGCCGTAGCGGTGCCACCAGCCGGGGCTGTTGGCGTCCCGGGCGAGCTTGAGCAGCGCCTCCCGCTCGTCCGGCTCGGTGACGCCGTAGAGGGTGAGCAGGTCGGCGACGTCGCGCTCCTTGAAGCCGACCCGACCCAGCTCCATCCGACTGATCTTCGACTCGGAGGCCCGGATCTCCCAGCCGGCGCCCTCGCGGGTCACCCCGCTGGCCTCGCGCAGCCGGCGCAACTGGGCGCCGAGCAGCATCCGCAGCACGGTGGGCCCGGTGGCCGGACCGCCCTCGGCGGGAACCATCGTCACTGCCGCCCCTCCGCATGCCCCGACCGTGCCGGCCGGGGACCCCGGCCCGGCCGACGTGTAAGCATGCCATGAACCGTGAGTGAGGAGAACTCCCCGGCGGTCGCGGATTCCGACCACCGCCGGGGGCGGCGGTCAGCCGATCAAGTGATCGAAGTCACCATCGCGGGCGCCGAGCACGAAGGCGGCGATCTCGTCCACCGTGTAGATCAGCGCCGGGCCTTCCGGGTGCCGGGAGTTGCGCAGGGCGATGCCGGCACCGCCGGGCAGTTCCGCCAGCTCGACGCAGTTGCCGCTGGGGTTGCTCCGGCGGCTCTTCTGCCAGTTGAGCGGGGGCAACTGGGCGGTGGGAACGCCGTTGGGAGGCTGCTGCATGGGGCGTCTTTCTCTGCGCGAGGGCGCCGATGCCGCGCGGCGGGGCTGCGGAGACTCGCACGGCATCGACGAGGGGCTTGCTGCACGTGCATCTGCTCTTGCATCTGCATCGGACGGCGAGCATGATAACGCACGTGACCGGTACCGATCCGTTCACTCTGCGTCACCGACAGCTGAGCTGCCACCAGCGACGACAGGTCCCGCGAGACGCGGCACGCCGTGCCTCGAGGGCTGCGGACATCGTGGCGATGGGAGGTCTCGTGCCGGATCCGCTGACCATCGCGTCCGGCATCTGCGCGGCCGGGGCCATCGTGACCACCTGGCAGCTGCGCAGCCGCGCGCTGCGGGCCGAGGCCGAGATCCGGCACCTCCAGGCCGAGCTCGCCGCCGAGCGGCACGCCGCCAGCCACGATCCCCTCACCGGCCTGCCCAACCGTCGCGCGTTCTATCGGATCGCGGCCACGCTGCTCACCGACGCGGCCGGGCAGCCGCTGATCGCCGTGGTGCTCGACCTCGACGACTTCAAGCAGATCAACGACCGCTACGGCCACGCCGCCGGCGACCAGGTGCTGGTCAGTGTCGCCCAGCGGCTCGCCGCCTTCGCCGGCGACAACCTCGTCGCCCGGCTCGGCGGCGACGAGTTCGCCGGGCTGCTGGCCAGCCCGACGGTCGACCGCCGGTGGATCGAGCACGCCACCCGCCGGCTCTGCGAGAGCCTCGCCGCGCCGATCCCGCTCGGCGGCCTCAGCGTCCGGGTGACCGCCTCCGTCGGGCTGGCGCCGGTCACCGGCCCGGCACAGCTCACCGAGGCGCTCGACCGGGCCGACGCGGCGATGTACCGGGCCAAGAGCCTCGGCTCGGCGCGCACGCCCCGGCAGCTCGTCGACACCGCACGTCTCGCGGAGTGCTGAGCACGCGGCCCGCCCGCGCGAGCGGGGACGGCCGCGGCGGGAAGCCGGGCAGATCGCTCGCCCCGGCCACCGGGTCCCGGCGGCCGCGCCCGGCGCGACACCGGCCAGGGTCCCGCGCGGCGCGACGCACGCGAGGGTTCCGCGCCCGTCGCGCCCCGGCGGCGGTCAGCGGGAGCGGGCCAGGCCGGCCAGCGCCGAGCAGGCGGTGGTGACCAGGCCGTCGGGTGACACCAGGCCCCGCACGATGCCGAGCGCCCGCCGCCGGTCCGCCTCGGCGCCGGCGACGTCGAGCGCCTGACGGGACCAGTCGGCGATGTCGTCGAGGGCGCGCAACGCCTGGAACCAGGCCAACCGGGTCGCGTCGACGTCGACCGGGCCGTAGCCGGCCAGGACGGCGGCCCGCTGCGCGGCGGTGACGGGCGCGAAGGCCAGCACCCCGCCGCCGATGACGAACATCAGGTCACACTCGCGCGGCGCGAGCACGGCGTCGTCCCAGTCGATCAGCCAGACCCGGCCACGGGGGCCGAGCAGCAGGTTGCCCAGGTGCGGGTCGCCGTGGCAGACCACCGCCCGGCCGGCCGGGACGCGCGGACCGGCGCCGGGCCGCTCCACCTCGCGGATCAACGTCGTCACCGCGCCGCGCGCCCCGGACCAGATCCGGGCCAGCTCCCCCACCAGCGGATCGGCCCGCTCCGCCGCCGCGGGGTCGCGCAGCCGCGCGTTCACCTCGTGCGCGCTCGCGACGACCGACGGGTGGTTGGCGCCGCCGGCGGGCAGCAGCGCGGCGAGTTCGTCGGTCACCTCCGCGGCGTGCACCGCAGCCAGCACCTCGCCGTACGCGCGCCAGTGCGCGGTCGTCATCGGGCCGCCCAGCGCCCGCGCGTCGGAGACCCACGGCACCAGGGACAGCCGGCGACCGCCCCGCTCGCTCCACAGCCGCCCGTCGCGGGTACGCAGCGGGGCGGCGACGCCCGGCACGCCCCCGGCCGCCAGATGCGCCGACACGACCAGGCCGGCCCCGGTGCCGCCGCCGCTGAGCTTGACCGCGTAGCGGGTACCGTCGGCGGCCCGGGCCTGCCACAGCAGGGCGAGCCGGTCCGCGCCGTGCCCGACCGCCTCGGTCGCGGTGAGGCGCACCCCGAAGTCGTCGCGTACCCAGTCGCGCAGCGCGTCCGGCGGGTCGTCGGCCATCCCGACACCCTGCCATCGGCACGCCGACCGGCACACCCGGTTTTTCGGGCGGCCGCCGCGTCCCGACGTGTCCCGCGGCGCCTGCCGGGTATGCCGGGGGACATTCAGCGCGGCGCGGCCGAGAGGAACGATCGTGGCGACCATCCGGGCCCTGGTCCTGAACTGCACCCTGAAGCGGTCACCCGCCCCGTCGAGTTCGGAGGTGCTCGGGCGGGAGGTCCTCGACGAACTCGCCACGCAGGGCGTCGAGGGCGAACTGGTCCGGGTCGTCGACCACGACGTGCGGTTCGGGGTCTCCATCGACGAGGGCGGCGGCGACGGGTGGCCGACCATCCGGTCCAAACTGTTGGCCGCGCAGATCCTCGTCGTCGCCACGCCGATCTGGCTGGGCCAGCCGTCGGCCGTGTGCAAGATGGTCCTCGAACGGCTCGACGCCGAACTGTCCGAGACCGACGCCGAGGGCCGGCTGCTCACCTACGGCAAGGTGGCCGGCGTCGCGGTCGTCGGCAACGAGGACGGCGCGCACCACACGATCGGCCAGGTGCAGCAGGCCCTCAACGAGGTCGGCTTCACCTGCCCGGCGGCCGGCGCCACGTACTGGGTCGGCGAGGCGCTGCACAAGGTCGACTACATCGACGCCCGGCCGAAGCCGGACACCACCGGGCGCACCACGAGGGCGCTGGCGCTCAACAGCGCGCACCTGGCCCGCCTGCTGGCCGAGCAGCCGTACCCGCCGCCGGACGCCCGCGACGCCGGGGTCTCCCCCAGCCGCGAACCGGCCTGACCTCCGAGCGCCGCGAACCTCGTCAGCGCCAGCCGTAGCCGGCGCGCAGGGCCCGCCCGACCCGGTCGAAGCGGGCCCGGTCCAGCACCGCGCCCTCCCGACGGATGCTGTCCTCCCGCATGGTCAGCACGCGGTCCAGGCGTACCCAGCTCGGCCGGTTGTCCCGGTCCCACTCGCCCGGCCCCAGCGCCAGCCAGTGCCGCTGGCCGTCGCGTTCGCTCTGGCTGGAGAGCATCAACCCGAACAGGGTGCGGCTGTGCCGGCCCACCACCAGCACCGGGCGGTCCTTTCCCTGACGCGGGTCGTCCTCGTAGGGCACCCAGGTCCAGACGATCTCGCCCGGGTCCGCGTGCCCGTCGAGCTCCGGGGCGTACGTCAGCTCCCGGCGTTGCAGCGCCGCGACCTGGCGCCGCCGGGCCACCTGCGCCGGCGCGGGCCCCGGCCGGCGGGGCGACGGGATGACGCCGCCGATGCGCGCCGCCACGCTCCTGATAAGTCCAGCCACGACCGGCAGCCTATCCTCCGCCCCGGCGCCGGCCCGAGGCGGCGACAATCCGCTGGACCGGCGAGCGGCGCTCGATCAGGATCGACGGCATGACGGTCCCCGCCCACCAGGTCCGCGCCGACTTCACCGCCGACACCGTGACCGTGTACCAGGCGTACTCGCCGGAGATCGCCGGGGCGGCGCTGGCCGCCGGCCGCTTCGTCCCGCCGTTCAAGCGGGAGCGGATGACCTGGGTCAAGCCCTCGTTCCGCTGGATGATGTACCGCTGCGGCTGGGCCACGAAGCCCGGGCAGGAGCGGGTGCTCGCCGTCGAGATCACCCGCTCCGGCTTCGAGTGGGCGCTGGCCCACTCGTGCCCGAGCAGCTTCGACCGCGACCGGCACCCGGACCGGGAGACCTGGTCGCGGCGGCTGCGCGACAGCCCGGTGCGGGTGCAGTGGGACCCCGAGCGGTCGCTGCGGCTCGCCCCGCTGCCGCACCGGTCGCTGCAGGTCGGGCTCTCCGGCGAGGCGGTGCGGCGGTACGTCGACGAGTGGCTGGTCGCCCTGACCGACGTGACCCCGACCGCCTGGGCGGTGCGCGCGGCGCTCGACGCCGGCGACGACTCCGCCGCCGAGGCCCTGCTGCCGCCGGAGCGCCCGTACCCGCTGCCGCCCGACGTGGCCGCCGTCGTCGGCGCGACGATCCCGTGAGGGGAGACCGCGCCGTCCCCGGGCCGCCTGCCGCCGCGCGGCACGCGCCGATCCTCCAGCCGGTGCTGGAGGTGGACTTCCTCGACGGCTTCACGCTCTGGCCGGTCGCCGAGGTCGGGCCGTGGCTGGCGCTCTCGGGTACGCTGACCGCCGCCGAGGTGGGCACCGCCGTGGCGCGGATGGCGGCGTACAACCACGTCGACGACCGCACCGTGTGGCCTCAGGGCGACGATCCCTCGAGCGCCGTGCTGCCGCTGGTGGCGGCCGGGCCGGAGCCGGGCTCCCTCGTGGTGCCCGGCGGGCTGCGCCTCACCGACCCGGGCACGGGGGCGCGGATCGACCCGGGCTGCTGCTGCGGCCTCGAGGACTGGCGCTGCTGGTACGACATCCCGTCGGGGGCGTCGCCGGACCAGGGGCACGACCCCGCCCCCTGGGTGGAGCACCGCGCGGACGGCACGATCCGGGTCTGGGCGGACGAGGAGCGCAGCGCCCACGTGGACACCCACGTCGACGAGCTGCCGGGACTCGTCGACGGCGTCCGGGCGGACCTCGCCGCGTTCCTGGGGGCGCTGCGGACGTGGGCCGACGAGGTCGTGCCCGCCGGCGCCGACGCGTTGGTGGAGAGCCTGGACCGCCATCTCCAGATCTCGGCGCCGGGGTCCTGGGCGACGCGGTGAGCCGCCGACGGCGCGGGTGGGGCGGGCGGCGGTCCGCCACGTGCTTGACTGGGGTGTCGGTTCCGGCAGCGGGAGGCGGTTACGGGTGACCTTCGACGGGTGTCCCCCGCCCGACGCCGGCCGGGATGCCCCGCGCCGGCCACGCTCTCCGCGGCCGGCTCGCGGGCGGAGCGTCGCGGGCGTGACCGCGCTCGCCCTGGCCCTGCTGGCCGGCGCGGCCGGTTGCGCCGCAGGCGAGCGCCCCGCGCCCAAGCCGACCGACGGCCCGTCGGCCACCGCCGCGCCGTCGGCACCGCCCGCGCCGCCCGCACCGACGGTCGAGACCCGCGACGACCTGGCGAGCCTGTTCCGGCAGGCCGGCCTCCGGGGCACCTTCGTCCTGTACGACGTCACGGCGGCGCGCGTCGTCATGGTGGACCGCGCCCGGGCCGAGCGCCGGTTCGTCCCGGCCTCGACCTTCAAGATCCCGCACAGTCTGATCGCCCTCGAGACCGGCGTGGTGCGCGACGAGCACGAGAAGGTCCCGTACGGCGGCCGGCCCCAGCGTGTCGCGGCCTGGGAGCAGGACATGGGGCTGCGCGACGCGGTCCGGGTGTCCAACGTGCCGGTGTTCCAGGAGCTGGCCCGGCGGATCGGGCCGGAGCGGGAGCGGGAGTGGCTGCGCCGGCTCGGCTACGGCAACGGCGAGGTCGGCGCCGAGGTGGACGCGTTCTGGCTGCGCGGGCCGCTGGCGATCTCGGCCGACGAGCAGGCGCGGTGGCTGGCCCGGCTGGCCCGGGGCGAGCTGCCGGCCGACCGGGGGCGCCAGGCGACGGTCCGGGACATCCTGCGCCTGGAGCGCGCCGCCACGCACACCCTGTACGCCAAGACCGGCCTGACCGACGCCACCGATCCCGGCACCGGCTGGTGGGTCGGCTGGGTCGAGCGCGGCGACCGGCTGTACTGCTTCGCCCTGAACGTGGACATCCGCACCGACGCCGACGCGGACAAGCGGCTGCCGCTCGGCCGGCGGCTGCTGCACCGCCTCGGCGCCCTGCCCACCGCCTGACGCCCCCTCGGCGGGCACCGTCGCGGATCCCGGCGCGCCGCACCCAGGCCGCGCCCGGCCGGGACCGCTGCACCGCTCCCACCACCGACCCCCGCCCCGGCACACGGCCCGTCCGGGAGCGTCGTACCGTCTCGACCCGATGCGTCGTGGCGGCGTTCCCGACGACGGTCAGGTGCCCGGCGTGCGCACCGGCCAGATCAGGCGGAAGAGCCGGTCCGGTGCCGCGCGCCCGCCGTGGCGCGCGCGCAGGACGAGGCGGCCCCCACGCCACGTGCCGCTCACCTCGACGTCGCCTGCGCCGAAGTGGCCGGGCGTGGTCAACGAGATCCGGTCGGCGGACACGGCGTACCGGACGGCGTGGACGCCGCTCAGGGGCGACTCGCGGCGCAGCCACCGGGCGATGGCCGGCCCGTGGGTCGCGTCGGGGGCCGGCTTCACGAGGACGTCGAGCGCGAGACCGTCGGGATAGAAGCGGAACACCTGGATGTCCGAGGCGTAGATGCCCGACAGTCGGGCGCGGCGCGGCTTCGTCACCGTCCGAGGATGCCGGATCCCGCTCGTCGGCGGGCCGGCTCCCCCGCCGGCGCCGCGACCCGCCGGCGGGCGGCCGGGCGGGGCGCGCGCTGCAAGCCCGTGCCGCCCGGGACGCCGGCCCGGTTCCGCGACGTCGACGGGCGGCCGGCCGGTCGAGCACGGTCGGGGACCGCGTCGCGGGCATGATGGACCGGTGATCGAACTGCCGCGGGATCTGCCGGTCTTCGAGCGCAGCGCGGTGCGGGTCGTGGTGCTCGACGCCGCCGAGCGAGTGCTGCTGTTCCACACCCGCGACCCGGACCACCCCCGGCTGGGCACCTGGTGGGAGCTGCCCGGCGGCGGCGCGGACCCCGGCGAGACGTACCTGGACACGGCGGTGCGGGAGCTGCGGGAGGAGACCGGCATCGTCGTCACCGCCGGGCAGGTCGGCCCACCGACGTGGCGGCGGCGGGCCAGCTTCGTCCACCGGCAGCGGCGGCACCTCCAGGACGAGGTGATCGTGCGCGTGCGGCTCGCCGGGCCGGGGCCGGACGTGGACGAGGCGCACCGGCTCGACTACGAGGTGGAGGACTACTTCGGTTTCCGCTGGTGGCCCTTGCCGGAGGTGGTGGCGAGCCGGGAGCGGTTCTACCCGGGCCGGCTGCCGGAGCTGCTGACCCCGTTCCTCGCCGGTGCGGAGATCGACGAGCCCTTCGAGTTGTGGTCCTGACCGGCGGTGGTGACGGCGCGGGCGGCAGCGGGCACAGTGGAGCGGTGACGACGGACATCCGCGCTCCCCTGGCCCGCTACGCCGAACGCCTGCACGCCGTGATCGGCGACGGGCACCACGTCGCCTCCCCGCTCGGCGCCTGGCTGCTGCTGGCGCTCGCCGCTCCGGCGGCCACCGGTCCGACCCGCGGGGAGCTGGAGGAGGCGCTCGGCACGGACGTGCGGACCGCCGCCGAGGCCGCCCGCGCCCTGCTGGCGGCGCCGCACCCGCTGGTGCCCTCGGCGACCGCCTTCTGGCACCGGCCGGGGCGGGCGGCGACCGCCGGGCTCGACGCGTGGCGGTCGGCCCTGCCCGCGCCGACCGTCACCGGGCCGTTGCCCGACCAGACCGGGCTCGACGCGTGGGCCCGCGAGAACACCCTCGGCCTCGTCGAGGCGTTCCCGTTGACGGTCACGCCGGACGTGCTGCTGGTCCTGGCGAGCGCCCTCGCCACCCGGGTGTCCTGGGCGGAGCCGTTCGAGGTGGCGCCCGCCGCCGCGCTCGGGCCGGGCGGCGCCTGGGCCGGCCGGCTGAGCCGGGCGCTGCGCACGCCGGAGCACGGCCACCGCTGCTGGATCGCGGACACCGCGCGGGCCGGCACCGTCGCCGCGCACGCCGCGCGGGCCCAGCCGGCCGGCGCCGCCGACGGCGAGGCCGGGCTGGTGGTGGTCTCCGTGGCGGCCGCCCCCGGGGTGGCGGCCCGCGACGTCCTCGCCGCCGCCCACGGGATCGCGGCGGAGGCCGTCGCCGCGGGCGACCGGCTGCCGGCCGGCCGGCGCTCCCTCTTCGACCTTCCGCTCGGCGAGACGCCGCTGTGGAGGCTGCGGGAGGAGCCGGTCCGGACCTCGGCCCCGGACGGTCGGGAGGAACGCGTCACGGCGGCCCTGCCCTGCTGGTCGGCGCGGAGCCGGCACGAGCTGGCCGCGCCCGAGCTGGGCCTGCACGCCGTCCGCCGGGTGTTCGGCGAGCTGCTGGAGGCCCCGGGGCTGGACTACGAGGCGGCGCAGGCCGCGATGGCCCGCTACGGCCGGTACGGCTTCGAGGCCGCCGCCGTCACCGGGATGATGGCGCGGATGAGTCTGCCGCCCGAGGGGACCGCGCGGATCGCGGAGCTGCGCTTCGGCCACCCGTACGCGGTGGTGGCGGTGGCCACCGACACCCGGCCCGGCGGCGCGACCGGGCCGTGGCACGGCGTACCGGTCTTCTCGGCGTGGGTCGCCGAGCCCGAGGAGCTGCCCGAGGCGGATCTCGTCGACCGCCCCGCGCGCTGACGAGGGCGGGGCCTCCGGCGCGCGCCGGAGGCCCCGCGTGTCACGCCGCGACCGGCGCCTTCTCCCCCTCGCGCTCGGCGGCGCGGGCGGCCAGGCGCTTCTCCCGCTCCTGCGCGCCGATCAGGTCGTCGGGCAGGGAGTCCGGCACCTCGAGGTCGAACCGGCGCAGCAGCCGGATCGCGAAGCCGCCGAGGGTGATCAGCACCAGCGCCGCGCCGAAGCAGACGTACGCGAAGCCGATGCCGCGGCCCGGCCCGGTGCCGATCACCGCGCCCACCGACCCGGCGAGCGACCCGCCCGGGGCGAGCATGGGCTCGAACAGGGCGGTCGCGCCCGGGGCGATCAGCGCGAACCCGATCGGCAGGGTCGACCAGGAGATGGTCTGGTTGAGGCTGAACACCCGGCCGTGGAAGCGCTGCGGCACCTTGACCTGCACGATGGTGGCGTAGATCGACTGCGCCGTGGTCATCGCCATCGCCAGCCAGAACGCGCCGACGCAGATCATCGCCACCGAGGCGTCCAGGCCGATCAGCACGCAGCCCACCGCCGTGCCGAGGTTGCCGACCAGCACGCCGATCATCCGGCGGTGCCGGGGACCGCCCCACAGCGACATGAGCACGCCGCCGGCGACCGCGCCGAGCGCCTCGGCCAGGGCCACCTGGGCCACCTGCGTCGCGGTGCCGAAGGAGAGCACCAGCGGCGTGGTGAGCACCAGGGCGGGCGCCAGGAAGATGTTGCCCAGCGCGAAGTAGCCGAGCATCAACCGGAAGCCCCGGTGCTGCCAGGAGTAGCGCATGCCGTTGGCGATGGCCACCAGCAGCCGCTCCTTGGGCCGCCACCCGAGCAGGTCGGGGAAGCGGACCACGGCCAGGGTCAGTACCGCCACCACGTAGCTCGCCACGTCGATGAGCAGGATGCCCTTGAGTTCGATGGCGGCGAGCAGGCCGGCGGCGAAGACCGGCATCAGCAGCATGGCGAAGCCGTTGGTGAGCTGCGTGATGCCCATCGCGTGGCCGAGGTAGCGCTTCGGCACGAGCTGCGGCACCGCCGACTGGAACGCGATGCGTTGGAACGAGCCGGCGACCTGGCTCAACGCCACCAGCACGTAGATGTTCCACAGCTGGAGGTTGTCGGTCCAGAGCAGCGCGGCCAGCACCAGCTGGATCGAGCCGGCGCTGCTGCTGGCGATCATCATGATCTTCCGGCGGCTGACCCGGTCGGTGATCGCCCCGGCGATCGGCAGCATCAGCACGCCGCAGATCAGGGCGAGCGCCCAGAGCAGCCCCAGGTTCGCCACCGAGCCGGTCTGCGTGAACAGCCAGATCGGCAGGGCGAACGCGGTCAGCGCCGACCCGGTGGTGGAGACGAGCTGCCCGGTGGTGACCGCCACGAACCTCGCCATGGACGGCTTGACCACCGCCTTCTCCGGCCGGTCGTCGCCGCCGACCCGCTGGTGGTCGGCGACCCACCAGCCGGCGTCCTCGCCCCGGGCCGCCGGGGTGAGGGCCGAGACGTCCCCGGCCACCACCGCCGGGTGCACCCCGGTGACGATCTCGGCCAGTTCCTCGGCGCGGTACTTGAGGAAGAAGTGCCCGGCCTGGTCGAGCACCACCAGGCCGAGGGTGTCGCTGAGGAACTGCCACTCGGCGTACCGCTCGGTGTGGTAGTCGGTGACCGGGTCCTCCGAGCCGACCACCGAGATGATCGGCGCGCGCAGCTTGGCCGCCCGCCGGTCCAGCAGGCCGGTGAAGTACTCCTCCGAGGCCCGCGAGTCGGCCCGCATGTTGCTGATGATGCGGTCCGCCTGCTCCGGGTCCAGCTCGTCGGTGTCGACGCCCATCGACTTGAGCCAGCTCGCGTAGTGCCGGTTGCTGCGCAGCTGCTCCAGGCGGTTGCGCATGGCGGCGAACGCGCCCTTCGGCCGGGCGAACGGGAACATCGCCCCGATGTAGAGCGCCTCCAGGTCCCGCCCGGCCGCCTCGACCTTGCGGGCCACCTCGGCGACGATCGCGCTGCCGACACCGCAGTGGCCGTACAGGGCGATCGGCCCCTCGAC
The DNA here is from genome assembly GCF_053602615.1 of Micromonospora sp. NPDC004336. Lineage (NCBI taxonomy): Bacteria > Bacillati > Actinomycetota > Actinomycetes > Micromonosporales > Micromonosporaceae > Micromonospora > Micromonospora sp. NPDC004336. Next base: position 20,496 of record NZ_JBSGDY010000029.1, on the reverse strand, counting down.
GCGTTCCAGGATCTCCTCGGCGACCCGGCTGGTCAGCTCGTCGAAGGGCAGGCCGTCCTCGCTGAGGCCGACGTCGTGCCCGGGGATCGCCAGCGACCAGAGCGCGTGCCCGGCCGGCAGCGCGTCGGCCAGCGGCTGGTAGACGATCGCGCTGCCGCCGCCGTACGGGACGCAGACGTACGAGAGCACCCGCTTGCCCGCCGGGATCGGCTTGGTCAGCTCGTAGAGCAGCCGGCGCGGGCCCTCCGCCTCACCCGCGCCGGACATGAACGCGGCCAGCTCGCGGATGGTGCGCTGCTGGAACAGGTCCATCACGCCGACCGGCCGGCCGCCGTGCTCCGCCTTGCGGACCTTCGCCACGACCTGGGTGGCGAGCATCGAGTGCCCGCCGAGGTCGAAGAAGTCGTCGTCGATGCCGAGCGTGTCGACGCCGAGCACCTCCGACCAGATCCCGGCCAGCAGCCGCTCGGTGTCGTCGCGCGGCTCCACCAGCGCCACCGACGCCTCGCGGGTGACCACCGGCGCGGGCAGCGCCCGGCGGTCGAGCTTGCCGTTCGGCGACAGCGGCAGCGCGTCGAGCGTGACGAACGCGCTCGGCACCATGTATTCCGGCAGCGTCTCCTTCAGCGCCGACTTCAGCGCCGCGTGCTCCGCCCCGCCGACCACGTACGCGGTCAGCCGCTTGTCGCCGGGGCTGTCCTCGCGGACGATCACCGCCGCCTCGGCCACCTCCGGCTGCTCGCGCAGAGCGCTCTCGATCTCGCCCAGCTCGATGCGCAGGCCCCGCAGCTTCACCTGGTGGTCGATGCGGCCGAGGAACTCGATGACCCCGCCGGCGCCGCCCGGCGCGGGCCGCCAGCGGGCGAGGTCGCCGGTGCGGTAGAGCCGGGCGCCCGGCTCGCCGGAGAACGGGTCCGGCACGAACCGCTCGGCGGTCAGCGCCGGCCGGCGGTGGTAGCCGCGGGCCAGCCCGACGCCGCCGATGTGCAGCTCGCCGGCCACCCCGACCGGGCACTCGGCGCCGCGCTCGTCGAGCACGTGCAGCCGCAGGTTGGCGATCGGCGCGCCGATCGGCACGCTGGTCAGCCCGGCCAGCAGGGCCGGGTCGCAGTGCCAGGAGCTGACGTCGATGGCCGCCTCGGTCGGGCCGTACAGGTTGTGCAGCCCGCACCACGGCAGCCGGGCGGTGAAGTCCACCGCCGAGGCCAGCGGCAGCTCCTCGCCCGAGCAGATCACCCGGCGCAGCGCCGTCGCCGCCTCGACGCCCTCCTCGGCGAGGAAGACGGTCAGCATCGACGGGACGAAGTGGGCGGTGGTCACCCGCTCGGCGACCAGCAGGTCGCGCAGGTAGCCGGCGTCCTTGTGCCCGCCGGGCTTCGCGAGCACCAGCCGGGCGCCCTCGCGCAGCGGCCAGAAGAACTCCCAGACGGAGACGTCGAAGCTGGCCGGGGTCTTCTGCAGCACCGCGTCGTCGGCGCCGAGGCCGTAGGTCTTCTGCATCCAGTCGAGCCGGTTGACGATGCCCCGGTGGGTGTTCGGCACCCCCTTCGGCCGGCCGGTGGAGCCCGAGGTGTAGATGACGTACGCCAGGTGTCCCGGGCCGGCCGTCGGCGCCGGGTCGTCCGCCGGCTGGTCCGCCCAGACGCGCTCGTCGTCGAGGGCGAGGACGGTGGCGCCGGTGTCCGGCAGCACGTCGCGCAGGTGCTCCTGGACCAGCACCACGGGGGCGGCCGCGTCGGTGACCATGAAGGCCAGCCGGTCGGCCGGGTACTCGGGATCCAGCGGCAGGTAGGCCCCGCCGGCCTTGAGCACGCCGAGCAGCCCCGCGACCAGCTCCACCGAGCGCTCCGCGCAGACCCCGACCAGGGTCTCCGGGCCCACGCCGGCGGCGCGCAGCCGGTGCGCGATCCGGTTGGCGGCGGCGTTCAGCTCGGCGTACGTGACGGCGCGGCCCTCGAAGGTGACGGCCACGGCGTCGGGGGTGCGGGCGGCCCGCTCCTCGATCGGCCCGTGCAGCGTCTGCGCGTCGGGGAAGTCCGCGCCGGTGTCGTTCCAGCCCGCCAGCAGCGCCCGCTCGTCGGCCGGGAGCAGGCCCAGCGCGGAGATCGGGGTGTCGGGGGTCGCCACCGCCGCGCGCAGCAGGGTGGTGAACCGCCCCGCCATCCGCTCCACCGTGTCCCGGGTGAACAGGTCGGTGTTGAACACGAGCTTGCCGTAGAGCCCGTCGAGGGTCTCCACGGCGTGGAACTCGAAGTCGAACCGGGTGGCCCGCAGCTCCATCGGCGTCCAGTCGAAGGTGACGTCGGTGGCGTCGGAGACCTCGTTGAACCGGCCGATCTCGTAGTTCTGCAGCACGAACATCGCCTGGAACACCGGGGAGCGGCTCACGTCGCGGGGCAGGCCCAGCTCGTGCACCACCCTGGCGAACGGCACCTCGCCGTGCTCCAGCCCGTCCAGCACGCTGCGCCGGGTGCGCTCCAGCAGCTCGGCGAAGGTGGGGTCGCCGGCCAGCTCGGCCCGCAGCGGCAGCATGTTGATGAACATGCCGACGATGTTCTCCAGCTCCGGCGCGGAGCGGCCGGCCACCGACGCCCCGACGGCGAAGTCGTCCTGCCCGGCGTGCCGGGCCAGCAGCACCTGGTACGCCGCCAGCAGCGTCATGAACAGGGTGCCGCCGTAGGAGCGGGTGAGCGCCGCGAGCCCGTCGGCGGCGGCCCGGTCGAGCCGGAACTCGACGAAATCGCCGGCGTAGGTCTGGGTGGCCGGCCGGGGCAGGTCCAGCGGCAGCTCCAGCGGGGTGATCCCGGCCAGCCGCCGCTTCCACCACTCCACGTGCCCCTGCGCGGCCGGCCCGTCCAGCTCCCGGGCCTCCCAGTGGGCGAAGTCGCCGTACTGGACGGGCAGGGCGGGCAGGTCCCCGCCGTGGTAGAGGGTGATCAGGTCGCGCAGCAGCACGTCGACCGACCAGCCGTCGCCCACGATGTGGTGCTTGCCGAGGAACAGCACGTGGTCCTCGGCGGACAGCCGGATCAGCAGGGCGCGCAGCAGCGGACCCCGCGCCAGGTCGAACGGTTCGACGGCGGCGGCGTCCACCAGCGCCTGCGCGGCGGCCTCGTCGGGGGCGTCCACGATGGTCAGCGGCACCTCGACGGAGTCCGCGACCACCACGGTCGGGCGGCCGTCGGCGTCCGCCGGGAACCGGGTGCGCAGCGACTCGTGCCGGCGGGTCAGCCCGGCCAGCGCGGCGCGCAGCGCCGCGACGTCGAGCGGCCCGCGCACCCGCAGCGGCACCGCGATGTGGTACGCCGCCTCGCCCGGAGCGAGCTGGTCCATGAACCAGACCCGCTCCTGGGCGTACGACAGCGGCACCTCGGCGTCCGGCGGACGCGGGGCGATCCTGGCGGTGGGGGCGGCGGCCTGCCGCTTGCGCAGGCGCTGCGCGATCAGCGCCTGCCGGGCCGCCTCCCGGGCCGGATCCTTCAGGTCGGTCATCAGGGAGTGTCCTTCTCCGCCGCGAGCAGCGCGGCGACCTCGGTTTCGGAGAGCTCGTCGAGTTCGGCGGCGATCCGCTGCTCGATCTGGGCGGCCAGGTCGGCCACCACCGGGGTGCTGAACAGCGCCCGCATCGGCAGGTCGACGTCGACCTCGGCCCGGATCCGGGCCATCGCCCGCATGCCCCGCAGCGAGTTGCCGCCCAGGGCGAAGAAGTCGTCCAGCGCGCCGACCTTGTCCACCTGGAGGATCTCGGCGTACACCTCGGCGACCAGCGCCTCGGCGTCGCTGCGCGGGGCGACGAACGCGTCGACGGCCGGTGCGGCGGCCGGGGCGGGCAGCGCCGCGGCGTCCAGCTTGCCGTTCGGGGTCAGCGGCAGCGCGTCGAGGCGGACGAACGCCGCCGGCACCAGGTGCGCCGGCAGCTCCCGGGCCAGGTCGGCCGCGAGCGCCGCCTCGTCGGCCGTGCCGACGACGTAGCCGACCAGGGTCGGCTCGCCGGAGTCGGCGCGCACCACGACGGCGGCCTCGCGGACGTCCGGCCGGGCGCGCAGGGTCGACTCGATCTCGCCCAGCTCGATCCGCATGCCGCGGATCTTGACCTGGCTGTCGCGGCGGCCGAGGTAGTCCAGCGTGCCGTCGGCCCGCCAGCGGGCCAGGTCGCCGGTGCGGTACATCCGCTGCCCCGGCGGCCCGTACGGGCACGGCAGGAAGCGCTCGGCGGTGAGGCCGGGCCGGCGCAGGTAGCCCCGGGCGAGCTGGTCACCGGCGACGTACAGCTCACCGGCCACGCCCGGCGGGACCGGGTTCAGCGCGGCGTCGAGCAGGTAGACCCGGGTGTTCCAGGTGGGCCGGCCGATCGACACCGCGCCGGCCGGCAGCTCCTCGCCGGGCGCGACGCGGGCGGCCACGCAGCCGACGGTCGCCTCCGTCGGGCCGTACTCGTTGATCACGGCGACGCCGGGGTGGGCGGCGCGCCAGTCGGCGAGCTGCTCGGCGGTGAGCGCCTCGCCGCCGATGACCAGGTCGGTCGTCGGCGACAGCTCGGCGTCGAGCAGCGGCAGGTGGCTCGGGGTGGCCTTCAGGAACGCCGGGCGGTCGCCGACGCGGGCCGCGGCCTCGTCGACGGCGGCGAGCCGGACGGCGCCGCCGGCGGTGAGCGGGCCGAGCAGGCCGGTGACGGTCAGGTCGAACGACACCGGCGAGTGCAGCAACGCCGTGCCGGCCAGCCCCGGGTAGGTGTCCCGGGCCCAGGCCAGGTAGGCCGCGACCGCCCGGTGCTCCACCACCACGCCCTTCGGCCGGCCCGTGGAGCCGGAGGTGTAGAGCACGTACGCGGGGTGCTCGGGGCGCAGCGGGGCGAGGCGGTCGGCGTCGGCCAGGTCGGCGTCGTCCCCGTCGAGCGGGCCGTCGAGCACCAGCGCGCCGTCGGGGACCAGCCCGGCGGTCTCCGGCGTGGCGAGCACCAGCGCCGGCTCGGAGTCCGCCAGCAGGTAGGCGATCCGACCGGCCGGGTAGCCGGTGTCGACCGGCACGTACGCGGCGCCGGACTTGAGCACCGCCAGGATCGCCACCACCAGCTCCACGGAGCGGGGCAGGGCCAGCGCGACCCGGGTCTCCGGTCCGGCGCCCCGCGCGACGAGCGTGCGGGCGAGCCGGTTCGCGGCGGCGTTCAGCTCGGCGTACGTCAGGGTGGCCCCGTCGCGCACGAGGGCGGTGGCGCCGGGGGTGGCCGCCGCCTGCCGCTCGAACTCGGCGACCAGGGTGGCCGCCGGCACGTCGCGGTCGGTGGCGTTCCACGTCGACAGGACCAGTTCCCGCTCGGCGTCGTCGAGCAGCGGCAGCGCGGAGATCCGCTGGGCCGGGTCGGCGACGGCGGCGGCGAGCAGCCGGACGTAGCGGGCGACCACCGCCTCGGCCGTGGACCGCTCGAACAGCTCCGTGCGGTAGACCAGCCGGCTGGTCTCCGTGGTGATGTCGAAGGCCAGGTCGTCCTTGGTGGTGCCGAGCTCCACCGGGTCGAGCCCGGAGCCCGGGATGTAGTTCAGCGCGGTCTGGAAGATCGGCTGCACCGACGGGTCCCGCTGCGGCGCGACCGCCTCGACGATCTTCTGGAACGGGGTGGAGCCGTGCTCCATCGCGTCGACCAGTCCGCCGCGCACCCGGCCGAGCAGCTCGGCGAAGGTGGGGTCGCCGGTCAGGTCGCAGCGCAGCGCGACCGGGTTGACGAACATGCCGACCAGCGGGGCCAGCTCGGCGGTGTCCCGGCCGGCGGTGGAGACGCCCACCACCACGTCGTCGTCGCCGGAGAGCCGGGACAGCAGCGCGGTGAACGCGGCGAGCAGCACCATGTACGGGGTGGCGGCGGCGTCGGCGGCGACCTCACCGACCCGGTCGAGCAGCCCGTCGGGCAGGTCGAAGCGCACCTCGTCACCGGCGAAGCCGAGCTGCGCCGGCCGGGGCCGGTCCAGCGGCAGGGCCGTCGCCGGCGGCGCGCCGACCAGGTGGTCGCGCCAGAAGGCGAGCTGCCGCTCCAGCTCCGCCCCGGTGAGCTGCTCGCGCTGCCAGACGGCGAAGTCGGCGTACTGGATGGGCAGCTCGGGCACGTCGGCCGGCGCGCCGGTCAGCGCGGCCCGGCCGAACGCGGCCAGCTCCTCGGTGAACAGCACCGCGGAGTGGCTGTCGAAGACGGCGTGGTGCACCACGAACAGCAGGACGACCTGGTCGTCGGCGACCCGGAGCAGCCGGGCCCGCCACAGCGGCGGGGCGTCCAGCGGGATCGGCGTGCGGCCCAGCTCGTCCAGCAGCTCCGTCACCCTCCTGTCGCGCTCCGGGCCGGCGAGGTCGCGCAGGTCGTCGACCGGAAGCGCGACCGGCTCGGCGGCGCGCACCACCTGGGTGAGGGTGCCGTCGTCGGACCGCAGGTGGGTGCGCAGCGACTCGTGCCGGGCGACGATCCGACCGAACACGTCGTTGGCCTGCTCCGGGGTGATCCCCACCGGGAAGCGCCACGGGTTGGAGACGTTGTAGACGGGCGAGCCGGTGTCGAGCTGGTTGGCCATCCACACCCGCTCCTGGGCGTAGGAGGCCGGGAAGGTCCACTCCTTGGCGGTGCTCATGAGGCGGCCTCCCGCACGGAACGCGGACGCATGTCCGTCCAGACGGCGTCGACGTGGGCGAGGCACTCCTCGCGGGTGCCGGCGAAGCCGGCCTCGTGCCAGCCCGCCGGGAGGTCGCGGTCGGCCGCCCAGATCGAGTACTGCTCCTCGTCGTTGCGGACGACCAGGAATCGGGTTTCGGCCATCACTTCTCTCCAGCGCTCTCGGGGGTGTGCGGTTCGGCCATCGCGACGGCGATCTTGCGGGGGCCGGTGAACGGCTCCCGCCCGTGCGCGGCGGTCATGTTGTCGACCACCAGCACGTCGTCGCGCTGGTAGTCGAAGCGGACGCTGGCCGCCCGGTACGCGGCCCGCAGGTGGTCCATCACGTCGGCGGGGATCTCGCCGCCGTCGCCGTAGTAGGTGTTCGACGGCAGCCCCTCGGGGCCGAACATGGCCAGCAGCCCCTCCTGGTAGTCCTTCGGCAGGGTGCTCAGGTGGAAGAACGTGGCGTGGTTGAACCAGCGGGGGGTGTCCGAGCCGGGCCGGTGGTGCACGACGTCCCGCACCGCCCGGGTGCGCAGCCCGTCGGAGCCCCGCCACTCCAGCTCGATCCGGTTCGCCGCCGCGTACGCCTCGACCTCGGCGCGGTCGTCGGTGTTGAACACGTGCTGCCACGGGGTGCCGAAGTCGCCGTGGAAGTTGCGCACCAGCATCCAGCGGCGCCGGACGAACTCCTCGCGGACCGCCGGGTCGATCAGCTCGTACACCCGGCGCACGTCGGCGAGCGGGGTCGCGCCCCGCGTCTCGGGCGGGGTGATGCAGTAGAAGAACAGCGTCAGCGGCCAGCGGGCCTGGTACGAGTTCTCGTTGTGCAGGAAGATCTCCTCGTCCGGCGGGTAGTCGGTCGAGGTGTAGACCCGCCCGGCGATGGCGTGCCGGGGCGACGACCGCTCGGTGTAGACCAGCGGTTCGCCGGACAGCGCCCGCACCACCCGGTCGAAGCCCTCGACGCCGCCGACGTCGAAGCCGCGGAACAGCAGCCCGCCGTGCGCCGCCAGGCTCGCGCGCAGTTCCGCGCGGCGGGCGCTGATCAGCTCGGTCAGCTCCCGGCCGTCGCTCTCGACGACCACCGGCAGCGTGGCGATCGTGTCGCTCATTGCTTCCTCACTCCTGTTGTCGCTCGCCGTCATGCGCGGGGCAGCCGCGGGATGGCGGGGATGGTGGCCGGCGCGGCCGGCTCGTCGGTCGGTACGGCGGTGGCGCGCAGTTCCTCGATCCGGGCGGCGAGCCCGGCCACGGTCGGCGTCTCGAAGAGGCTGCGCATCGGCAGTCGCACCCCGGTGGCCTTGCGCATCGCGGCGATCAGCTGCACCGCGACCAGCGAGTTGCCGCCGAGGGCGAAGAAGTCGTCGTCGACGCCGACGTCGGCGACGCCGAGCCCGTCCTGCCAGACCCGGGCGATGGTCATCTCCAGCTCGGTGCTCGGCGCGGCCGAGCCGCCGCCGGTGCCGGCCGGCGCGGAGGTCGTCGGCTCCGGCTCGCCCTCCAGGCTCCCGGTGGTCACCCGGCCGGCGCGGTCGCGGATGTCCGCCACCGTCCGGGTGGTGATCACGACCTGGGCGCCCAGCCCGGCGGCGAGGCTGCGCCGGAACGCCTCCGCCCCGTCCACCGGCCGGATGTCCTCCGTCGGTCCCGCGGGGGTCGCCGACCCCGCCTCCGGCGCGGCCGCCAGCCCGCCGGTCACGGCGCCCTGGTCGACCCGCCGCAGCACGAAGTCGCTGACGGTCACGAGTTCCCGGCCGTCGGCGTCGCGCATCGACAGGTCGGCGGCGACCACCTCGTCGGTGGCGCTGTCGCGGTGCCGCAGGTGGCTGGAGAACCGCGCCGGCAGCGGCCCGCGCACCACGATCCGCCCGTACGACAGCGGCAGGTAGGTGCCGGAGCCCTGGCCGCGACCGAACGCCGTCGCCACGTCCAGCAGCGCCGGGTGCAGGCCCCACGACGGCAGGTCCCCGAGCGCCTCGGCGGGGGCCTCGACGTGGGCCAGTTCCTCGCCGTCGCCGAGGTGGTGCTCGCGCAGCGCGGCCCAGCGCGGCCCGAAGGCGAGCATGCTGGTGCGGCCCCGGCCGAACGACGCGTCGTCGTCGACGCGGCGGCCCGCCACGGCCGGCTGCCGCGCCGGCGGGGCCGGCTCGACCGTCCAGCCCGCCGCGCCGCGCACGTGGGTGCGCGTCTGGCCGGCGGCCAGGCTACGCACGGCGAAGTCGACGCCGTCGTCGGTGGGGGTCAGCTCCACCCGGTACTGGGCGACGGTGCCGTCCGGCACCGAGAACGGCTCCAGGAAGACGACGTCGCGCAGCTCCACGGCGGCGTCCCCGGCGGGGGCCGGCAGCGCGGCCGTGACCGCCGCCCGCACACACTCCAGGTGGGCGGTGCCCGGCACGACGGGCACCCCGCCGATGCGGTGCTCGTCGAGCAGCCAGTGGCTGGTGGCGGAGACCAGGCCGTGCAGCACGGTCCCGTCCGCGCCGGCGACCTTCGTGGTGAGCACCGGGTGGTCGACCGGGGTGGTGACGGTGTCCCGCCCGGCGGCCCGGAAGCCGGCCGGGGAGTTGGTCTCCACGGCCATGCCCACCTCGGCCCAGCCGCCCCAGTTCTGCGACACCACCGGCGCGGCGAAGCCCGCCCCGGCGCGGGCGTACGCGTCGAGGAAGTTGTTCGCCGCGCAGTAGTCGACCTGGCCGAAGCCGCCGATCACAGCGGTGATCGAGGAGCAGAGCACCACGAAGTCCAGCGGCAGGTCGCCGAAGACCCGGGCCAGGGCGAGGGTGCCGGCGAGCTTCGGGGCGAGCACCCGTTCCGCCTCGGCCCGGTCCTTGATCTCGGCCATGCCGCCGCCGGGCAGGCCGGCCGCGTGCACGATGCCGTCGATCCCGCCGTACGCCCGCTCGGCCTCGGCGCGCACCCGGGTCAGGTCGGCGGGGTCGGTCACGTCGGCGGCGAGCACCAGCACCTCGGCGCCGGCCGCCTCCATCCGGCGGATCGCGGCGATCGCCCGGCCGGCCCGGTCGCCGCCGTGCACGGCCAGGTGGTCGTCCCACTCCTCGCGGGCGGGCAGCCCCGAGCGGGCCAGCAGCACCAGCTTCGCCCGCGCCCGGGTGGCGAAGTCCTCGGCGAGGGTGACGCCGATGCCGCCGAGGCCGCCGGTGATGACGTACCGGCCGCCCTCGCGCAGCGTCCCCGGCTCGCCCTCGCCGTCGACGGTGACCTGCTCGTAGCCGGTCACCCAGCGGCGTCCGCCGCGCAGCGTCACCTCGGGCCGCTCCGGGTCGACCGGGCGGCGCAGCTCGGCCACGAGGGCCCGCTCCCCGGCGTCGGCGGGGCCGGCGTCGAGCAGCCGGACGGTCAGGCCGGGCACCTCGGCGGGGAGCACCCGGGCCAGGCCGGCGAGGGTGGCGTGCTCGGGCCGGGTCAGGTCGGCGCCGGTCACGTCGCCGATGCCGGCGGTGACGAGGTCGAGGGTGAACGCACCCTCCTCGGCGGTCAGGCCGGCGCCCGCCAGTGCCTGCACCAGGTGCAGCGCGCTGAAGAAGCCCCGGTCCTGGGCGGCCCAGGTGGCCGCGATGTCGGCGCCGGTCGGCTCGCCGTCGAGGGCGAACGCGTGCACCAGCCGGGCCGGCACGCCGTCCGCGGCGAGGGCGGCCACCAGCGCGTCGTAGTCGTCCCGGACGCCGGGACGCAGCCGCCAGCCGTCGCCGTCGGCGGCGAAGCCGTCGCCGGGGCGTACCGTCAGCGGCTGCTCACCGGCGGCCCGCAGCGCCGCGACCAGCGCGTCGCCGCGCGGGCCGTCGGCGAGGACCAGGCAGCGGCCCAGCGGCGCGGTGCGCGGCTCGGGGGCCGCCTGCCGCCACACCGGCACCGCGAACCACTCCGGCAGGGGCCGGGGGCCGGTCTCGACCGGCGCGGCGGCGCCCTGCTGGACCGGGTCCGGGTCGACCCAGTAGCGGCGCCGCTCGAAGGGGTACGTCGGCAGCGGCACCCGCCGCGCGTCCGGGTCGGAGCCCAGCCGCACCGCGGTGCCGGCGCACCAGAGCGCCGCGGCCGTGCCGAGCAGGGTGGCGAGGTCGCCGGTGGGCTCGCCCGGGCCGGGCAGGCTGCCCAGCGGGACGAGCTTGCGCTGCGCCTCGGACGCCTTGGCCACCTGCATCCGGGCCAGGTTCGCCAGCTGCCGCCCCGGGCCGCACTCCACCAGCGACCAGGTGCCCTCGGCGAGCAGGGTCGCCACGCAGGCGCCGAAGCGGACCGGCTGGCGCAGGTGCGCCGCCCAGTACGCCGGGTCGGTGGCCTGCTCGGCGGTGATCCAGGTGCCGGTCACGTTGGACAGGAACGGCACGGCCGGCGGTCGCAGCGGCACCGTGCCCATCAGGGCGGTGAACTCGGCCAGGATCGGCTCCATCATGGGCGAGTGGAAGGCGTGCGAGGTGCGCAGCGCCTTCGTCTTCACCTCGAGCGTCTCGGCGAACGCGGCGACCGCGTCGCCCGGGCCCGCCACCACGCAGGTGCCCGGGCCGTTGACGGTGGCGATCGCCACCCCGTCCGGCAGCCGCTCGGCGACGACCGACTCGTCCAGCGGCACGGCGAGCATCGACCCCGGCGCGACGGACTGCATGAGCCGACCCCGGGCGGCGACCACCCGCAGGGCGTCCGGCAGGCTCAGCACCCCGGCCACCGTCGCGGCGACGTACTCGCCGATCGAGTGGCCGATCATCGCGGCCGGCCGTACGCCGGCGGACTGCCACAGCACGGCCAGGGCGTACTCGACGACGAAGAGGGCGGGCTGGGTGTAGCGGGTCTCGGTGAGCCGCTCCCCCGCCTCGGGGTCGCGGCCGAGGATCAGGTCGCGGATGTCGAGGCCCAGCTCGGGGCGGAGCAGCTCGGCGCACTCGTCGACCACCGCGGCGAAGCCCGGCTCCTCGGCGTAGAGCTGCGCGCCCATGCCGGCGTACTGGGAGCCCTGGCCGGAGAAGAGGAACGCCGGCCGGGGCGCCGGGCCCTCCACCACGCCGGCCTGCCGGCGGCGCTTGGTGCGCAGTGCGGCGACCGCGTCGGGCAGGTCGGTGGCGACCACGGCGACGCGGTGCGGGTATTCCTGCCGGCCGACGCGCAGGGTGTGCGCGACGTCGGCGAGGTGCTCCGGCCCCCGGTCCGTGGCGGACTCCAGGTGCGCGGCGAGCCGCTGCACGGCCGTGTCCAGCGCGCCGGCGGTCTTCGCCGAGACGTGCAGCAGCTGGGCGGGGCGGACCCGCCGCTCCCGGTACGCCGCCGGCGCCTCCTCCAGCACCACGTGGGCGTTGGTGCCGCCGATGCCGAACGAGCTGACCCCGGCGCGGCGGGGCGTGCCGTCGGTGTCCCACTTGGTCAGGGTGTTCGCCACGTAGAACGGGGTGTCGGCGAACTCGATCGCCGGGTTCGGCGTCTCGTAGTTGATGGTCGGCGGGATCAGCCCGTGCTCCATCGCGAGCACCGTCTTGATGACGCTGACGATGCCGGAGGGCTGGCTGAGGTGGCCGATGTTGGACTTCACCGAGCCGATGCCGCACCAGCCCCGCTCGTCGGTGTCCTTGGTGTAGACGGCCGAGAGCGCGGCGATCTCGATCGGGTCGCCCATCGCGGTGCCGGTGCCGTGCGCCTCGACGTAGCTGATGGTGCGCGGGTCGACGTCGGCCATCGCGACGGCCTGGGCGACCGCCTCCATCTGCCCGTCGACGCTGGGGGCGGTGAAGCCGACCTTGCCGGCGCCGTCGTTGTTGATCGCGTTGCCCAGCACCACGGCGCGGATCGCGTCGCCGTCGGCGACCGCGTCGGAGAGCCGCTTGAGCAGGGTCACGCCCACGCCGCTGCCCCAGACGGTGCCGTTCGCGTCCGCGTCGAACGGGCGGCACCGGCCGTCGGGCGAGGTGAAGCCTTCCATGCCGAGGTAGCCGACGTGCGGCAGCTCGATGTTGACGCCGCCCGCGAGGGCCATGTCGCACTCGCCGTTGCGCAGCGCCTCGCAGGCCAGGTGGAACGCGACCAGCGAGGTGGAGCAGGCGGTGTGCACGGTCAGGCTCGGCCCGCGCAGGTCGAGCCGGTACGACACGTTGGTGGCCACGTAGTTCGGCGAGTTGCCGGTGGCCAGCGAGACGGTGCCGTGCGGGTTGCCGCCGACCCGCTTGTTGCGCAGCACGAAGCGGTGCAGGTAGGTGTTCCCGCCGGTGCCGGCGTACACGCCGACCGAGCCGTCGTAGCGGGTCGGGTCGTAGCCGGCGTCCTGCAACGCGGTGTAGCAGGACTCCAGGAACAGCCGGTGCTGCGGGTCGGTGATCTCGGCCTCGCGGGCGGTCATCCCGAACAGGTTGGCGTCGAACTCGTCGTAGCCGTCCACGAGCGGGGCACGGTTGACCCAGCCCGGGTCGTCGACCTCCTCGACGGTGGCGCCGCGGGCAATCTGCTCCTCGCGGGTCAGTTCGGTGACCGACTCGACCCCGTCGACCAGGTTGCGCCAGAACTCGTTCACGTCGGCCGCGCCGGGCAGGCGGGCGGCCAGCCCGATGATGGCGATCGGCTCGATGCCGTCGCCCTCGGGCAGGTCGGTTGCGGTCGGGTTGCTCATCAGGCTGTCCTTCGTCACGCGGTGCCGCCGGGGCGGCGGGGTGGGTTGCGGCGGGTACGGCTACGTCGGGCTGCGGCGCGCAGCGCGGCGCGGGCCAGCTCCGGCCGGTCGGCGGCGCCGTCGAGGCTGACGGCGAGCGCCCGGACGGTGGGGTGGCGGAAGAGGTCGAGCATCTTGATCGACCGGCCGGTGGCGGCGGTGAGCCGGGCGTGCACGGCGGCCAGCGCCAGGGAGTGCCCGCCGATGTCGAAGAAGTTGTCGGTCACGCCGACCTGGTCGCGTTCGAGGACCTCGCGCCAGATCCCGGCGATCAGCTCCTCGGTGTCGGTCAGCCCGTCCGGCCCGGCCGGCAGGACGGCGCGCGGGGCCTCGCCGGCGGCGACGGTCATGGCGCCGAGCTGGGGCGTGGCCACGGTCGGCCGGGGCAGCTCGGCGGCCACCCGGTCGGCCGGGACGTCCGGCGCGGCGACCAGCGCGCCGACGAGGGCGACCAGGTCGGCCAGCAGGTCCCCGATCCGCCCGGCGTCGAACAGGTCGGGGTTGTAGACCACCTCGACGCCGCAGCGGCCGGCCCGCTCCACCACGTAGACGGTGATGTCGAACGGCGAGCCGGGCTTGGGCACCGCGACCGGCTCGCCGTCCAGGCCGGTGAGCGCCAGCCGGGGCGGGGCGAAGTTGAGCACGTTGAACAGCACCTGCACCAGCGGCGCGCGGGAGGTGTCCCGGCCCACGCCGAGCGCCTCGACGATCCGCTCCAGCGGCGCTCCCGGATGGGCGGTCGCGTCGTGCAGCTCGCCCGCGCACCGGTCGACCAGCTCGGCGAAGCTGGCCCCGCCGCCGCGTACCCGCACGGGCACCGTGTCGATGAAGAAGCCCACCACCTCGTCGAAGGCGGCCAGCCGGCGGTCGGCGACGATCGCGCCGACCACGTGGTCGGCGCGGCCGGTGAGCCGGCGCAGCAGCTCGCCGAAGCCGGCCAGCAGCACCGCCGCCACGGTGGTGCCGCGCCCCTCGGCCAGCTCCCGCACCCCCCGGTCGCACGCCTCGGGCAGCCGCACCGCCGCCTCGGCGCCGGCGTAGGTGGCCACCGCCGGCCGGGGCCGGTCGCGGGGCAGCTCCAGCACCGTCGGCACGTCGCGCAGGTGCGCCACCCACCAGTCCAGGTCGGCCGCGCCGCGCCGCCGGTCCCGCTCGGCCCGCCAGACGGCGTAGTCGGCGTACGTGGCGGGCAGCGCGGGCAGCCTCGGGTCGCCGCCCAGCAGCGCCCGGTCGTACGCCGCCGCCAGGTCGTCGTAGAGCAGCTTCTCGGACCAGCCGTCGAAGACCGCGTGGTGCAGTGTGACCGCCAGGACGTGCTCGTCCGGCCCGAGCCGGTAGACGGTCACCTGCCAGGGCGGTCCGGTGGCCAGGTCGAAGGAGTGCGCCGCACCGGCGGCGAGCATCCCGGCCAGCTCCGCCTCGGCGTCGGCGCTGCCGGTCAGGTCGACCACCGGCACGGCCACGTCGGTCGGTTCCTCGCAGACCGCGTACGGCACGCCGGCGGTCTGCGGGATCCGCCAGCGCAGCACGTCGTGCCGCTCGACGACCGCCCGCAGCGCCGCGCCGAGGGCGGTCGTGTCGAGGGGGCCGCGCAGCCGGTGCGCCACCGCGATGTTGTAGGGCGCGCTGGAGGGGGCGAGCTGGTCGACGAACCAGAGCCGACGCTGCGGCGGGGAGAGGGTCGGCGGGTTGCCGGTGGTCAGCCCGTCGGCGTCGGCCGGGGCGGCGGCGGTGATCCGCTCGACCAGGCCGGCCAGGGTCCGGCCGGTGAACACGTCGCGGGTGTCGACGTGCCGGCCCAGCTCGGCCCGGAGGGCGGCGACCAGGCGCATCGCCGCGATGGAGTTGCCGCCGGCGGCGAGGAAGTCGGTCTCCGGGGTGGGGGTGGCGCCGAGCAGCCGGCCCCAGATCCGGGCCACCGCCGCCGCGAGCGGCTCGTCGGCGTCGACCGGGCCGGCGGGAACGGGGGCGGGGGTCGTGGCGGCCAGTGCCCGCAGCGCCGGGCGGTCCAGTTTCCCGGTGGTCGGGCTGATCGGCAGGTCGTCGCGGCGCACCACCCGGGCCGGCAGCATCGCGGCGGTCAGCCGGGGCAGGGCGTACTCCCGCAGCCGCTCGTCGTCGGGGGCGTCGGCCGGGGTGAGGAAGGCGACCAGCTCGGTGCCGGCGGGGCCGGGGACCGCCTCCACGGCGACCTGCCGCACGCCGGGCAGGCCGGCCAGCACGGCCTCGACCTCGCCCAGCTCGATGCGCTGGCCCCGGACCTTCACCTGCCGGTCGAGCCGGCCCAGGTAGACGATCCGGCCGTCCGGGTCCTGCCGGACCAGGTCCCCGGTGCGGTAGAGCCGCTCCCCCGGGTCGCCGAACGGGTCGGGGACGAACCGCTCGGCGGTCAGGCCGGGCCGGTTGAGGTAGCCGTCGGCCAGGCCCGGGCCGCCGATCAGCAGCTCGCCGGCCTCGCCCGGGGGCACCGGACGCAGCTCGGCGTCGACGACGTACGCGCGGTGGTTGGGCAGCGGACGGCCGATCGGCACCGGGTCGGTCTCGGCGGCGGTCAGCTCGCCGCTGACCGCGAGCACGGTCGTCTCGGTGGGGCCGTACCCGTTGAGGAAGAGCCGCCCGGGGGCCCAGCGCGCGGCCAGCTCGGCCGGCACCGCCTCGCCGCCGCAGAGCACCACCCGCCAGGCCGGCAGCTCGGCCGGGTCGAGCATGGACAGCACGGTCGGCGTGATGAAGCCCCAGTTCACCTCGTGCGCGGCGATGAACCGGGCCAGCCGGACCGGATCGGCCCGGTCGTCGGCGCCGAGGAGCTGGACGGCGCCGCCGAGCAGCAGCGGGACGAAGAGGTCCATGGTGGCCGCGTCGAAGCCGAGCGAGGCGATGCCGAGGCTGCGCACGCCCGCGTCCGCGCCGGTCATCGCGGCGCAGCCGGTGACGAACTCGACCACGTTGCGGTGGGTGGTGAGCACCCCCTTGGGCCGGCCGGTGGAGCCGGAGGTGAACAGCACGTACGCGGGGTCGCCGGGTCGGGCGGGGCAGGCGGCCAGCGGCGCCGGCCCGGGCAGGCCGAGCGCCTCGACGCCCGGCACGTCGCCGAACTCGGTCACGGCGGCGTCGCCGACCACCACGGTGATCCCCGCGTCGGCGGCGATCTCGCGCAGCCGCCGGCGGGGACCGCCCGGCTCCAGCGGCACGTAGCAACCGCCGGCGAGCAGCACGCCCAGCACGGTCGCCACGAGGTCGGGGGTGCGGGCCCCGCAGACGCCGACCCGGCTCTGCCGGCCGACGCCGCGGTCGCGCAGCGCCGCGGCCACCCCGGCCGCCCGCCCCAGCAGCTCGGCGTAGGTGAGGCGGGTGTCCCACTGGCGCACCGCGACCGCGTCGGGGGTGCGGGCGGCCTGGGCGGCGATCAGCTCGGCCAGGGTCGCGTCCGGCCACGGCAGGGTCTCGCCGTGGGCGGCACTGATGGACAGGATGTCGGTCACCCGTTCTCTCCCCGGTAGCTCACTGGATCGGTGATCTGCAGCCGCAGCTCGCTGACGTAGCCGCGCCCCCGCGCGTCGGTCACCCAGGCGTCCGCCGGGTCCGGCAGCAGCTCGCTGACCGTCACGGTGACGTCGGGGCCGCTCTTCGCGGCGGCGTCGACCATGGCGCAGAGCGACTGGGCGTGCAGCGGGGCGGTGAGGTCGACGTAACAGGGCTTGACCTCGGTGCCGATCTTGACGAAGACCCGGTCGGGCAGCCCGACACGCGCCCGCCACCGGCGCACGGCGAGGAACCGCTCGGCCTCGCCGGTGACGCCGGCCAGGCCGGTCTCCGCCACCGTCGTCCGCCAGGTCCGCCGGGCCACGACCAGCCGGTCGATGGTGATCCGGGGCGTGTGCGCCGCCGGCGCGAGGAGCTTGAAGCTGTCCAGCAGCATCGCGCCGAGCAGGTTGGCGAAGATCTCCATCAGCGGCCAGCGGGTGCCGTCGGGCAGCACCGCGAGCCACTGGTCGCCCTCGTTCTCCACCAGTGCCTCGGTGGAGCGGACCAGCCGGTCGACGTCGGCGCCGCGGGCGGTGTCGATGCCGAACTGGCGGTCCTCGGGGCCGTTGAGGGCGTGCGTGATGCGGGTCGTCATCCGCGGGAAGCTCTCCGGATAGAGCACCCGGGCCCGGGCCGGGCCGAGCTCGGCGTCGAGCGCGGCCCGCAGCGCCGGCTGGTCGGCGTGGAAGGGGGTGAACACCACGCTGTCGAACGGCACGTACGCCGGGTGCAGCTCGCCGAGGACGAGCAGGAATTCGCCCCGGTTGAGGGCGTCCAGCCCGGCTGCGGCGACCTGCACGTCGGGGCTGTGGATGCGGGCGGACGGCCAGCCCGGGCGGTCGGCGGCGAACAGGACGCGGGCCCGCTCGGCCAGGTCGGCGGCGCGCAGCCGCAGCTCGGTCTGCCCGTCGGCCACCGCGTCCAGGCCGATGAGCTCCGCCCAGCGGGCGGTGAGCCCGGCGCCGGCCCGCGCGATCGGGCCGTCCGGGGCGAGCAGCAGGCCCTGGGCCAGGGTCCAGACGTCGGCCAGCCGCACCGGCCCGTCGGCGCGCAGCTCGGCGTGCAGCTCCGCGAAGAGCCGCTCCCCGGCGGCGCCGACCTCGGCGGTCAGCCACCGCGCGGCCGTCAGCACGATCGCCAGCGGCTCGGCCAGCGCGTCCAGCACCCGGGAGCCGACCGTGAAGTCCAGGTCCCGGGCGGTCTCCTCGTAGAGCACCGTGCGGCCGGCGTACATCTGCCCGGCCCGGCGGGTGGCGGCCCGGCCGGTGACGGCGGTGAACTCGGCGCTCAGCGCGGCGAACGCGGCGCCGAGCCGCTCCGGGTCGCCGGCCGCGGCGGCCACCGCGTCGCGGGCGGCGCGCAGCCGGTCGAACGCGGCCGCCGCCGCGGCGCGGACGGGCGCGTCGCCGATGGCGTCGATGCGCTCGGCGAGCACCCGCTCGGCCGCCGGGCTGACCGGCAGGCCGGCATCCCAGGTCAGCAGGCTCCGCTCGACCAGCCGGTCGAGCAGCAGGTAGGCGTCGTCGGCGCTGCGCAGCCCGGTCTCCCCGCCAGCCAGCAGCCGCTCGACCAGGGTCACCGCGGGGGTACGCCCGTCGCAGGCGGCCAGCAGCCGGGCCTCCGCGACGGTCACCTCGGTCGGCGGCAGCAGCGGCCGGCTGACCCGCCTGCCGGCCAGGCTCAGGTGCGGCGGCAGCGCCGGCGCCCACCAGCGGCGCACGGCCAGGTCGTCGGCGAGCCGGTCGGCGTAGGCGATCAGCGCCCACGCCTCGAAGTGGACCTGGCGCCGGGACACCAGCGCCGGACCGGGCCGCAGCCGGGTGGCCGGCTCGTCCGGATCGAGCCGGCCCCAGCAGACCGGGCCGAAGAATCCGATCGTCTCGGCCTTGCCGCAGTAGCGCTGCCAGTAGCGCAGGAGGGCCAGTTCACGCTTGCGCCGCGGCTTGTTGCGCACCGTCGGGTCGGTACGCAACAGGCCGTCCAGCGCGACCAGCATCCCCGGGTTCTGCCAGGTCACCGCCTCGCGCAGCAGCAGATCGGCGGCGATCTCGTCGGCCTGGCCGGAGCCGTCGACCAGTGCCGCCGCGAAGGCCTTGTCGAACAGCTCGGCGACGTCCTCGCCGGCGAGCAGGGCGTCCGCGGCGGCCGCCGCCTCCGGCGCGGCGAAGGCGGCCAGCCCGGCCGCCGGGAAGCCGGCGGTACGCAGGAGGACGTCGCGCCACACGGACCAGCCGGTGTCGCCGAGGGGGATCCGGTGGCTCACCCGCTGACGCTCGCTCATCGACGGTCCTCCCGGTCGTCGGCGTCCACGATGTGCAGGCGCAGCTCGCTGAAGTAGCGCCGGCCGGCCGCGTCGGGCACCCAGGCGTCCTCGACCGTGGGCAGCATCTCGCTGACCACCAGCGAGGCGTCGTCGCCGCCGTCGGTGCGGCCGGCCCGCACCATCGCGCACAGCATGTTGCTGAACGCCACGCTGCTCAGGTCCACGAAGCAGGGCTTGGTCTCGGTGCCGAGCTTGATGTACACCTGCTCGGGCAGGCCGAGGCGGCGGCGCCAGTCCCGGACCGCCAGGAACCGTTCCCGCTCCCCGGTGACCCCGGCGAGCCCGCTGGCGCCGACCGTCGTGCGCCACGTCTGCCGCGCCACCACCAGCTCGCCGACCGTGACGCGGGGCGTGTACGGCGCGGCGGCGACCAGCTTGAACCCGTCGACGGCGTGGGCGCTGAGCAGCGGGGAGAAGACGTCGGTCAGCGTCCAGCGCTGCCCGTCCGGCGCGGTGACGAAGAGCCGGCCGTCGGAGTCGGTGACGGTCAGGTCGACGGTCGGCAGCACCCGGTCCGGGTCGGCGCCGGGCGCCGGCGCGAAGGCGAGCTGCCGGTCGGTGGGCCCGGCCAGCGCCTCGGCGACCCGGCTGGTACGCCGGGGCCAGTCGGTCGGGAGGAGCAGCCGGATCCGCCGCTCGCCGAGGTCCTCGACCAGCGCGTCGCGCAGCCGCCCCACGTCGGGGTGCGAGGGGGTGAAGACCTGGCAGTCGAAGGACGCCCAGGCGGCGTGCAGCTCGCCGAGGACCACCGTGTAGTCGCCGCGCGCCAGCGCCTCCGCGTCGGCGGCGCAGATCTGCAGATCGGGGCTGTGCAGCCGGGCGTTGGGCCAGGCCGGGCGCGCGGCCGGGAAGACCTCGGCGACCCGGGCGGCCAGGTCGGCCACCGGCAGCCGGACCTCGGTCGTACCGGGCGGCAGCGCGGCGAAGCCGAACAGTCCCGCCCAGCGGTCGGCGAACTCGGCGGCGACCGCGTCCACCGGGCGGGTGCCCTCGCCCCAGAACAGGCCCTGGGCCAGGAACCACAGGTCGGACAGGGCCACCGGGGCGCCGCCCGCCTCCGCGCGCAGCTCGTCGTGCAGCTCCCGGAAGACCGCGTCGTACGCCCGCTCCAGCGCGTCGACCAGCCAACGGGCCGCCTGGAGCAGCACCGCGAGCGGGGCGGCGATCCGGTCCAGCAGGGGTTTGCCGAAGACCACGTCGAGGTCCCGGCTGGTGTCCTCGTAGCAGAGGGTGCGGCCCGCGTACATCTGGCCGGCGCGGCGGCGCGGCGGTTGCCCGGTCAGCTCGGTGAAGGTCGCGTCGAGCGTGTCGAGCGCGTCGCGCAGGCGCTCCGGGTCGCCGGCCGCGGCGGCCACCGCGTCGCGG
>NZ_JBSGDY010000028.1:0-47620 GCF_053602615.1 Micromonospora sp. NPDC004336 | reverse complement strand
CCCGCCCGACGCGTTCGACCGCGCGGTCGGGCCGGTGCCCCCGCTGCTCGCCTCGATCGTCGGCGGGGTGCTGGTCAACGGCATCTTCTTCGTGCGGCCGGGCCGGGTCCGGCACGTCCGGATCGGTCAGCCCGGCGAGCGCGCCGGTGCCGGTCAGCAGGGCCAGCCACGCGGCCAGGTCGTCCCGGTCGGCGGGCATCAGGTCGAGCAGGCCGCCGCGGACGGCCGGGTCGCGGCCGGCCAGCGTCGTCACCGCGGGCAGATGCGCCTTCCACCAGCCGGCCGGTGCCTGGGCGGCCGCCGGCAGCCGCAGCAGCTCGGTCAGGTAGGCCGCCTCCCGGTCGGCGGCGGCCGCGGCCGCCGCCTTGGCGGCCTTCGTGCCGGCACTCGCCCTGGCGGCCTTCGTGGCGGCGCGGACCAGCCGGTTCACCGCGTTGGCCGACTGCGCGGACGGCACCACGCCGGCGGTCGCGGCGCGCAGCGCCAGCCGGCAGAACCGCTCCAGCGCCTCGTCCGCCGGCAACCGGGCGGCCAGTTCCTTCGCGTACGCGGCGAGCGCGGTCGCCGACACCACCTTGGCGGACACGAACTCCGCGTAGACCTCGTCGAGCCGGGCCGGGTCGACCGGCAGGCCGTGCTGCGCCTCGGCCTTGCGCGCCTTGTTGAACAGCTGGAGCGCGTAGGCGTCCTGCCCGGCGGCCTGGAACACCCGCGCCGCCTGCTCGAAGAACGTCGGCAGGAAGTGCGGCAGCGTACGGGCGAACCGGTCGGCGACGGCCAGGTGCCCGTCCAGGGCGGCCTTCGGCCGCGACCGCGCCTGCTTGGCCAGCTTCTGCAGCTCCGGCACCACCGCCAGCGCGTGCCGGCCGTCATCCGGGTGGTGCACCAGCACCCACTCGGGGAAGGCCAGCGGCCGGCGGGGGCCGAGCCCGACGACGGCCGGCTCGGCGGCCGGGGCCAGGCCGAGGAAGCCGAGGGCGATGTCCTCGCCCTCGCCCAGCGCGGCGTCGACCAGGCGGACCACCGGCCGGTCGTCGAGGGCCGGGTGCCGGTAGGTGCGGGCGGTGAGGGGCACGGCCCGCTCGCCGGCTCCGGCGGTGTCGACGGGCAGCACCGCGCCGGCGGCCAACAGGCTCTCGGCCGACTCCCCGCCGGCCCTCGTCGTCTTCCCGGTCACGCCTTCTCCCCCGCTCGCGTCGCGGCGCCGGACAGGGCCGTCGCCATCCGCATTCCTTCCGACCAGGCCACCGGCCCGACCTCGGTCAACCGCAGCGTCGGCCCGTCCACCACCGACCAGGAGAGGCTGCCCAGGGTCGCCTCGGAGTCCCAGTAGTCCTCGTCGAACAACATGGCGGCCTCGACGGTCCGGCCGTCCTCCCAGACCCGGCAGGTGACCTGCGACCCGGAGACCCGGAAGCCGAGGGTGGCGGCCCGGGCGGCCAGCCGGTTGGGGACCGTGGTGCCCCGGAAGTCGGTGATCGCGGTGTCGCGCTCCCGCAGGCCGTCGGGCCTGCCCCAGGTGCCGCGGTGCAGTTGCTCGACCCGCTGGGTGATCTCCAGTTCCCCGGCGAATCCCCGCAGGTCGGCCAGGTCGGGCAGGCGCACCGGATGGGGCAGCGTCGCGGTGGTCGGCGAGAGCCGGACGGTCTCCCCGTCGAGGGTGACCACGCGCAGGTCGCCGGTGTCGGTGACGTCCCGCAGGAAGCCCGGCTCGGCCGGGTCGTCGCCGAGCACCACGAGGTCGCGCAGCGCGCCCTGCCAGGCCGGATCCGGCCAGACCCGGGCCAGCAGCCCGGTCGGCACCGGCAGCGAGGAGACCACCCAGGCGTCGACGCGGGCCAGGCATTCGGCGGTGTGCCGATCGAGCCACTGGGCGAGCTGGCGCAGCCGGTCCACCTCGGGGTCGTCTCGCAACACCTTCGGCAGCGTCTTGAGTGGACGGCCGGTGGCACGCGGACCGCTGGACCGGGCCGCCACCTTTCCGTCCACGAGGGAGATCTCGTACGAGTCTCCCACCGGTAGCCAGGCCATCAGGAACACCCTCCGCAGTGGCAAATTAGGCATATTTCATGAGGAATCAGCCACGATCGACGCCGCAGGGCACGCTAACAGTAGTGACCGACACGACAGCGACCCGTCCGCGGGGCGGCGGCGGGCGCGCGGCGGGACTGGCGGACCGAAGATCCGCCTGAACCGCAGGTCCGGCCCCCGGTCGACCGGGTTCCGGGCGGGAACCGGCCGTGCCGACACGACGGTGGAGTGATCGGGGTCACATTGCGGCGGGAGGGCCGGTCCCACCGGCGGCGCCGTCGCCCCGGCCGGGCGACGCGACGGGCACGGCCGCTCCCGGTCGCCCCGGCGCCGGGAACGCCGGGCGGATCCGGCCCGGCCGGCGAGCGGGGCCGGTGGGTACGCTCTGCGCCGTGACGGACCCGACGGCCCTCGACGGCGGGGGCGGCGCGCCGACCACCGCGCTACTGGAGAGCCTCCGCGCCGAGGCGGCCGAGGTGGTGATCGTCGAGGCGTCCCCCGACGAGCGGGATCGCGCCGACACGGCACGGACCGTGGTGGCCGGCGGAGCCTGGCGTCCGTGGCGCCGACTCCGGCGCAACTCGACGGCGCCGCGGAGTTGTTCACGTCCCTGGACTGGACGCGTCCGCCACGCGGCCGACATTCCCGAGCGGTCACGTCGCCACGACGCCGAACGCCGACCCTCGCACCACTCGCCTCACGGCGGTGGCGTCCCGGCAGTCGCGGACGACCTCGCGCACCGGCGGCGGCACACCGCCGCGTGACACCCTGCTGCGGGCCGTGCCACCCCGGCTCGCCACCCGCCTGCTCGCCGCCACGTGAGGTGCGCAGCAGGAGCGCTCACGACGGGCGTCGCCGCTCCCGGCGCTACCGTGCGGCGAGCGGCTTCCGCCATATCTTGATCTCGGTGTCCGGCACCTGCTCGGCGAAGACGCCGGCCGGCGAGGCCTCGCGCAGCAGGTCGCGCAGGTCGCGCTCGAACAGGCTTAGCCGATCTCCGAAGAGGTGCGGCGCCGAGTCCGAGCGGGAGAACACGTACGCGACGACGTCGTCGGCGGACCGCTCCACCACCGCGCCGGCCGGCACGACGAGCCGCCGGAACCCCTCGAAACCCGCCCGCGCCAGCACCCGCTCCTCCCCGCCCGGCGTGCCGTCGACGAGCACGCCCCGCCCGGCCCGGCGCGCCTCGCCGAGGTAGCTGCGCACCAGCGCGGCGACGCGCTCCAGCGGCGGGGCCGGGTGCGACAGCCCGACGACCGGTCCGGCCGGCGGCCCCTTACGGTCGCTCATGTGCAGGAAGGCCCCGCCGGGCGGAAGCATCCCGCGCACCGCGGCGGCGACCCTGTCGCGGTCGGTCCAGTGGAACGACTGCGCGAACATCACCGCCCGGAACTCCCCCAGGCCGGCCGGCAGTTCCTCGGCCCGCGCCGTCACCCAGCGGGCGTTGCCGACGTCGAGCCGCTGCGCGCGGCGGCCTGCCTCGACCAGCATGTCCGGGTCGGGATCGACGCCGACGACCCGCGCGAAGTACGGCGCCAGCGCCAGCGTCACGGTCCCGGGCCCGCAGCCGACGTCGAGGAGCCGGCCGGAACCGTCCAGCGCCAGTGTCTCGGCGAGCCGCTCGGCGAACCGCGGCGCGTACGGCAGCCGCCCCCTGTCGTAGTAGGCCGCGCTGCCCTGGAACAGGGTCGGATCCCACTGCCATCCGTCGGGTGTGTCCACTCCGGCCCGCCCGGGAAATTGAAGACTCTTTCGCGGCTGAATGTGCCGACGCGGCTGAATGTGCCGACCTGTGGAGGAACACAAATCCCTCCCACTCTTAATGTATAGCGCACCCGGGGGCTTGCGGCAAGACCCGGGTCGTGCCGCAGAATCGTCCGCCGAGGGCGGAATCCCACAGGAATGGACGTCACGAAATGCGTGTGTTGTTGTCGACCTCCGGGTCCCTGGGGGCGCCCGACCGCGGGTCGGACGGCGAGGTGCGCGTGCGGGGCGGAACGGCGGGCGCGCGGCGCGTCAGCGCACCCGGTGCCGGGGGCGCGGGTGTGCGCGTCGCCGGCCGACGGGTTCGCTGAGCGCGTGCCGGCGGCGCGGACCGTCCGGTCGACGCGGGCCGACGAGCGTGCCGCCGTCGGCGACCGCCGGATTCGTCACGCCGCAGAATGCGGATCCTCGCTCACTCCGGAAGCAGAAACGATCTCAGATCGGATTTGGTGAATTGCATTCTCTGACCTCCAGCGTGTTCGACCTTCCCGACGACCACGCTCCGAAGGCCGATCCGGCGTTGATCGCCCGCGACGAGCAGCACTTCGCGGCCCTCGCGGAGAGCCTCACGCAGTTGTCCGCCGACCTGACCGGTCGCCTCGACGCCGCGCGCAAGGCCCCCGGCGGCAAGGGCCGGCAGGCGGTGGACCGGGACCAGGAGATCCGCCGGCTGACCGCCCGCCTGCGCGCGCTGGGCCGCTTCGGTCTGGACCTGTGCCTGGGGCACATGGTCAGGGCGGACGGCTCCGAGACCGTGTACATCGGGCGACGCGGCCTGACGGACAGTGCGGGCCGCCAACTCCTGCTCGACTGGCGCTCGCCCGCCGCCGAGCCGTTCTTCGGCGCGACCCACGCCAACCCGATGGGCCTGGCGAGCCGCCGCAGGTACCGCTGGACCCGGGGCCGGATCACCGACTACTGGGACGAGGTGTTCACGCCGGACGGGTTCGAGGGGCACGCCGCCGTGCTCGACGACCAGTCCGCCTTCATCGCCAGCCTGGGCGCCAGCCGGTCCGACCGGATGCGCGACGTGCTCGGCACGATCCAGGCCGACCAGGACGCCATCATCCGCGCGGGATCGAGCGGCGCGCTCGTCGTGGACGGCGGCCCCGGCACGGGGAAGACCGTCGTCGCCCTGCACCGCACCGCCTACCTCCTCTACGCCGACCCACGCCTGCGGCAGCGCCGGGGCGGTGTGCTGTTCGTCGGCCCGCACCGGCCCTACCTCGCCTACGTCGCCGACGTCCTGCCCAGCCTCGGCGAGGAGGACGTGCAGATCTGCACCCTGCGGGACCTGGTCCCCGAGGGCGCCAACGCCGCCACGGAGACCGACCCGGAGGTGGCCCGGCTGAAGTCGTCCGCCGGCCTGGTGAGGGCGATCGAGGCGGCCGTCCGGTTCTACGAGGAGCCGCCGACCAGGGGGATGACGGTGCCGACCGACGACTCCGACATCCGGCTGCGCGCCGGAGACTGGGCGGAGGCGTTCGAGGCGCCGGACCCGGGCACCCCGCACAACGAGGCGCGTGACGAGATCTGGGAGGCCCTGCTCACGATCCTGACGGAAAGGTACGACGGCGACGAGCCGGACGACCTGGTCCGCCGGTCGCTGCTGCGCAACCGGGAGCTGCGGGGGGCCTTCAACCGTGCCTGGCCGGTGCTCGACGCGGCCGACATCGTGTCGGACCTGTGGTCGGTGCCCGCCTACCTGCGCCGGTGCGCCCCCTGGCTCAGCCGGGACGAGATCCGCAGGCTGCAGCGCGAGGACGCCCGGGCCTGGACGGTGTCGGACCTGCCGCTGCTGGACGCGGCACGTCAGCGGCTCGGCGACCCGGAGGCGTCCGGGCGCGACCGCCGGCACGAGGCCATCGTCGCCGTCGAACGGGAGCGCATGGCCACGGTCGTCGACGAGCTGATCGCGGCCCACGCCTACGACGACGGCGAGGGTGTGCTGTCGAGCCTGCGCCAGCTCGATCTCCAGGACGCCCTGGTCGACGGGAGCGCGCTGCCCGAGGCCGAACCGGACCTGCTCGCCGGCCCGTTCGCGCACATCGTCGTGGACGAGGCCCAGGAGCTGACCGACGCCGAGTGGCAGATGCTGCTGCTGCGCTGCCCGTCCCGGAGCTTCACCATCGTCGGGGACCGCGCCCAGGCCCGGCACGGGTTCACGGAGTCGTGGCGGCAGCGGCTCGAACGCGTCGGGCTCGACCGGATCGAGCTGGCGTCCCTGAGCATCAACTACCGGACGCCCAAGGAGGTCATGGCGGAAGCCGAGCCGGTCATCCGGGCGGTGCTCCCGGACGCCAACGTGCCGACCTCGGTACGCAGCAGCGGCATCCCCGTCGCGCACGGGGCCGCCGCCGAGCTCGGGTCGATCCTCGACGCGTGGCTCGCGGCCCATGCCGAGGGGACCGCCTGCGTCATCGGCGACCCCGCCTTCCAGGCGACGCCCCGCGTGCGGTCGCTGACCCCGGAGCTGGCGAAGGGACTCGAGTTCGACCTGGTCGTCCTCGTCGACCCGCATGCCTTCGGCGAGGGCATCGAGGCGGCGGTCGACCGCTACGTCGCGATGACCCGGGCGACGCGGCAGCTCGTCGTACTCACCAGTTCCTGACGGGGGCGACGCCGGCGGCCGTTGCCTCACCCTGCCTGCCGGCACGCCACGGGGCCTGGGTCCGTGGCGTGCCGGTCGCGCCGGCGGCCCGTGGACCTCAGCCGTCGACCCGGGCGAGCTTGTCGGGGTTGGTCACGGAGAAGACCCGGCGCACCGCCTCCCGCTCGGGGTCGAGGTCGAGCACCAGGACGGCGAGCGGGGCGCCGCGTTCGAACAGGATCGCGGCGGGGTCGCCGTTGACCCGCCGGTAACGGATGTCGAGCCCGGCCGGGACGCCGGCGGCGACCGCCAGGAGCAGCCGGGCCACGTCGTCGCGGCCGTGCACCGGGTGCAGGCTGGTGGCGGGGCCCTTGCCGCCCCCGTCCGTCCACAGTGTGACGTCCGGCGCGAGGACGGCCAGCAGCCCGTGCAGGTCGCCGCCGAGCGCGGCGGTGAGGAATCGCTCGGTCACCTGCCGCTGGAGCCCCGGGTCGGACGGGAAGCGGGGCCGGCGCGCCTGCACGTGCTCGCGCGCCCGGTGCGCGAGCTGGCGTACCGCCGCCGATGTGCGGTCGATGATGGTCGCGATCTCGGTGTGCGGGTAGCCGAACACCTCGTGCAGCACGAAGACGGCCCGCTCGGCGCTGCTGAGCGTCTCCAGCACCACCAGCAGCGCCATCGACGACGACTCGGCACGGAGGACGGCGTCGAGGGCGTCGCCGTCGTCGGGCCGGGCGACCAGGGGTTCGGGCAGCCACTGGCCGACGTAGGTCTCGCGGCGCCGGTCCAGGGCCGCACGCTGGGCGAGGGCCTGGTTGACGGCGATGCGCGTGAGGTAGGCGCGCGGGTTGTCGATCGACGCGCCGTCGGCGCGGTTCCTGGCCGCCCAGGCCAACCAGGTCTCCTGGAGCACGTCGTCGGTGTCCGCGACGCTGCCCAGCATCGCGTAGACCACCGAGAACAGCAGCTCCCGGTGGGCCAGGAACGTCGTGGTCGGGTCGGCGTGCGGCGCCGGCCGCTCGGCATCGGGCACGGATGTCACCTCCGGTCGGGGTTCACTCTTCAGAGCAGCCCCGCCGTCGCGGGTGTGACATGCGCACGCCCGGATGTGACCCGTCCCGCACCGGTCCCCCACCGGCGACGCGCCGCGCGCCGCGACCACCTCGCCACGCCATACCCCCCTAGGTATGGTGGACTGCGATGGTCGCCGGCGCGCCCGGCAGCCGCCCTTCTCCTACCTGGGAGGTTCCATGACCTCGGTCCGGCATCATCAGGTCGTCATCGTCGGCGGCGGCACCGCCGGCATCAGCGTGGCCGCGCGCCTGCGCCGCCGGGGCGTCTCCGACGTCGCCCTGGTCGAACCCTCCGCGCAGCACTACTACCAACCACTCTGGACCCTGGTGGGGGGCGGCCTCGCCACGGCGGGCGAGACCGTCAGGCCGCAGCGGAAGCTCATCCCCAGGGGCGTGAGCTGGATCCGGGACCGGGCGGTCGGCGTCGATCCGGACGATCGCACCGTCACGCTCGGCGGCGGCGACACGGTCGCCTACGACCAACTGGTCATGGCCCCGGGGCTGCAGCTCGACTTCGACGCGGTCCCCGGCCTGGCCGAGTCGGTCGGCCGCGACGGGGTGTCCAGCAACTACCGATACGACCTCGCCCCCCGGACCTGGGAGTTCATCCGCGCCGTACGCGGCGGCACCGCGATCTTCACCATGCCGGCCGGGCCGGTCAAGTGCGGCGGCGCCCCGCAGAAGATCGCCTACCTGGCCGCCGACTGGTGGCGGCGGCAGGGGCTGCGGGACGCCACGCGGATCATCCTCGTGCTGCCGACGCCGACCATCTTCAGCCAGCCCGACTGGGCCAGGGTGCTCGAGTCCGTGGCCGCCCGATACGGCATCGAGGTCCGCTACGAGTCCCAGCTCGTCGAGGTCGACGGCCCCGGCCGTCGGGCGACCCTCGTCGACAACAGGTCCGGCGTCACGGAGACCGTCGACTACGACCTGCTGCACGCCGTACCACCGCAGAGCGCTCCGGACTGGCTCAAGGAAAGCCCGCTCGCCGACCCCGCCAGCCCTTTCGGCTACCTCGCGGTCGACAGGCACACGCTGCGCAGCGACCGCTGGCCGGAGGTCTTCGCCCTCGGCGACGTGGCGAACCTGCCCACCTCGAAGACCGGGGCCGCCATCCGCAAGCAGGCGCCGGTCGTCGTGGCCAACCTGCTCGCGGCGCGCCGGGGCGAACCACTGCCGGCCCGCTACGACGGCTACACCTCCTGCCCGCTCGTCACCGCGCGCGACCGGATGCTGCTCGCCGAGTTCGACTACGAGCTCAGGCCCAGGCCGAGCTTCCCGCTCATCGACACGATGAAGCCGCGCTACGACATGTGGCTGCTCAAGCGGCACGGGTTGCCCGCGATGTACTGGCACGGCATGCTGCGCGGCCTCGCCTGACCGATCGCCTCACCGACACGATCCGCCTCACCTCGCCGCACTGACACGATCCGCCTCACCTGACCGACCAGCCTCACCCGACCGACGCACCTCGCTGCCCGAGCGGCCCCACCCTGGCCCGACCCGCCTCGCCGGCCGTCCGACCGGGGCCCCGGCCGGACGGAATTAATACCCCTGGGGGTATGTTGTGACGATCAGGTACGGCAGCCGTGGACCACGGGCGGCGCGATCGACGCGCCCCCGCCCGCCGGAAGGCCCGTGCCGCCATATACCCCCGGGGGTACGCGCTACGGTGGGAGCGGAGGTAGATCAGATGAAGTTGCGTCCCGAGATGACCGGCGAGGCACTGACCCGCCTGAAGCGAGCCCGAGGGCAGCTCAACGCGGTCATCGAGATGATGGAGAACGGCCAGGACTGCCGCGAGGCACTGACCCAGCTCGCCGCGGTGTCGAAGGCGATCGACCGCGCGGGTTACAAGATCATCGCCTCCGGCATGCGGCACTGCTCCACGGCCCGCGACCGCGGCGAGCAGCCGGAGATGACCGAGGAGGAGCTGGAGAAGCTGTTCCTGGCCCTGGCGTGATCCGCCGAGCCTGACGCCGAAGCCCCGGCGGCGTGCCCGCCGGGGTGGGTGGCGCGTTTTCAAGTTCGACAAAGAGTGGAGACTATTCCCTATATACCCCCCCGGGTATATAGGGAGGCGTGAAGGGAGAAGACGAATGTCGGTACAGGTGTCGGTCATCGCGACCTCGTCCCTGGGCGACCGCAGCTACCTCGCGACGGACGGCCGGGTGGCCGTCGTGGTGGACCCGCAGCGGGACGTCGACCGGGTCATGTACCTCGCGGGCGAGAAGGGTCTGCGGATCACCCACGTGGTGGAGACCCACATCCACAACGACTACGTCTCCGGCGGCCTGGAGCTGGCCCGGCTCACGGGCGCGCAGTACCTCGTCTCCGGCCACGACGAGGTGGGCTTCGACCGGACCCCCGTCGCCGACGGCGACGAGGTGACCGTCTCCGACCGGCTGCGGCTGCGGGTGGTCGCCACCCCGGGCCACACGTTCCACCACCTGTCGTACGTCCTCGACGAGGCCACCGACGGCGGCTGGCAGCCGGCCGGGGTGTTCACCGGCGGCTCGCTGCTGTTCGGCACCACCGGCCGCACCGACCTGCTCGGCCAGCAGCACGCCCACACCCTGGCCCAGCACCAGCACGACTCGGCCCGGAAGCTGGCCGACCTGCTCCCCGACGGCGCCCAGGTCTGGCCCACCCACGGCTTCGGCAGCTTCTGCTCCGCCAGCCAGGCCGACGCCCCCGAGTCCACCATCGGGCGGGAGAAGCAGGCCAACCCCGTGCTGCGACTGGCCGCCGACCGGTTCGTCACCGAGACCCTCGCCGGCCTCGACGCCTACCCCGCCTACTACGCCCACATGGGCGTGGCCAACGCCGCCGGCCCCGCCCCGGTCGACCTCACCCCGGCCACCCGCGCCGACGCCGCGCAGCTGCGCGAGCGGATCGCCGCCGGCGAGTGGGTCGTCGACCTGCGACACCGCAAGGCGTACGCCAGCTCGCACCTCGCCGGCACCGTCGCCCTCGGCCTCGACGGCCCGATGTCGACCTGGCTCGGCTGGCTCATCGACTGGGGCGTGCCGATCACCCTGCTCGCGCAGACGCCCGAGCAGGTCGCCGACGCCCAGCGCGAGCTGGCCCGCATCGGCATCGACCGGCCCGCCGCCCAGGCCACCGGCGACCCCGAGCAG
Organism: Micromonospora sp. NPDC004336; assembly: GCF_053602615.1. Taxonomy (NCBI): domain Bacteria; kingdom Bacillati; phylum Actinomycetota; class Actinomycetes; order Micromonosporales; family Micromonosporaceae; genus Micromonospora; species Micromonospora sp. NPDC004336. The sequence continues at coordinate 37,022 of NZ_JBSGDY010000028.1, read as the reverse complement.
TGGGCGACCGGCCCGGCCGAGCTGCGCGAGCTGACCGTCGCGGACTTCCCGGCCCTCGCGGCCGCACAGGCCGGCGACACCCCCGCGGGCCTGCCCGCGCCGCAGGTCGTCCTCGACGTCCGGATGACCAACGAGTGGAACGCCGGCCACATCGACGGCGCGGTGCACGTGCCGCTGCCCGACCTGCCGAAGCGGCTCGCCGACGTGCCCGAGGGCGTGGTCTGGGTGCACTGCGGCTCCGGCTACCGCGCCACCGCGGCCGCGTCCCTGCTGGCCAACGCCGGCCGCGAGGTCGTCCTCATCGACGACGCGTTCGGCCGCGCCGAGCAGGTCGGCGTCCGGATGGCCGCCGCCTGAACGTCGCCCGCGCCGGGCCGGCGCGAATGCCGGCCCCGCGCGGCGGACACACGACCGCACGGGCCACACCAGCGGCCCCACCCCGCACGACCGACGTGATCCAAGGAGACACCATGACCACGACCCCGACCAGCCCCGCCACCCTCGACGCGGCGACGCTGCGCGAGCTGATCGACGCCGGGCGGGCGCCCCGGCTGCTCGACGTGCGCACGCCCGGAGAGTTCGAGGCCTCGCACATCCCCGGCTCCTACAACGTGCCGTTGGACCTGCTCAAGGAGCACCGCGAGGAGCTGCGCCGCCACCTCGACGAGGACGTCGTGCTGATCTGCCGCTCCGGCGCCCGCGCCGCCCAGGCCGAGCAGACCCTCGCCGGCGCCGGCCTGCCCAACCTCAAGATCCTCAACGGCGGCATCATGGCCTGGCAGGCCGCCCACGCCCCGATCTCCCAGGGCCGGCCCCGGTGGGACCTGGAGCGCCAGGTCCGCCTGGTCGCCGGCTCCATCGTCCTGGTCAGCATCCTCGCCTCGGTGTTCGTCCCCGGCCTGAAGTGGGTCGCCGCGTTCATCGGCGCCGGGCTGACCTTCGCCGCCCTCACCAACACCTGTGCGATGGGCATGCTGCTGGGCAAGCTCCCCTACAACCGGGGCGCCAGCTGCGACCTGGACACCGTCGTCGGCCAGCTGGGTGGAGGGCCGGCCGCCGGGCGGCGGTCATGAGCGCCAACCTGGCGCTGACCGTCGGGCTGGCCGTGCTGATCGGGATCAGCCTCGGCCTGCTCGGCGGCGGCGGATCGATCCTGGCCGTGCCGCTGCTGGTGTACGTCGCCGACCTGCCGGCCAAGGAGGCCATCGCCACCTCGCTGCTGGTCGTCGGCGTCACCAGCGCCGTGGGAGTCCTGCCGCACGCGCGGGCCGGCCGCATCCGGTGGCGCACCGGCCTGCTCTTCGGCCTGGCCGGCATGGCCGGCGCGTACGCCGGGGGCCGGCTGGCCGAGTTCGTCCCGGCCGGCGTGCTGCTCACCGGGTTCGCCCTGATGATGCTGGCGACCGCCGTGGCGATGATCCGAGGGCGGCGGGCCGCGGCGGCACGGCCGGCACCGCACGAGCTACCGGTCCTGCGCGTCGTCCTCGACGGCGTCGTGGTCGGTCTGGTGACGGGCCTGGTCGGCGCTGGCGGCGGCTTCCTGGTGGTGCCGGCACTGGCGCTGCTCGGCGGCCTGCCGATGCCGGTCGCGGTCGGCACCTCCCTGGTGGTCATCGCGATGAAGTCCTTCGCCGGGCTGGCCGGCTACCTGTCCAGCGTCGGCGTCGACTGGGGCCTGGCCGCCGCGGTGACGGCTGCCGCCGTGGTCGGCAGCCTGCTCGGCGGTCGACTCGCCGGCCGGATCCCCGAGGACGTGCTGCGCAAGGCGTTCGGCTGGTTCGTCGTGGTGATGGGCGTGTTCGTGCTCGCCCAACAGGCGCCGGACCAGGTGCGGGCCGACCCGCTGCTGTGGGCCGCGCTGGCGCTGGCCGCCGCGCTGACGGTCGGCGTCACCGTCCGGCGGAGCCGACGGCGGGAACGGAACCCCGACCGTACGGCCGTGGCAGCCGGGCGGCGCTGAGGTCCGGCAGGCGGCGTCGTCGGTTCCACCGGCGGCGCGGGCGCGGCGGGAGCCTCCCGGCGGACGGAGTGGTCAGCGGTTGTCGTAGGCCCTCACCACGGAGTTCGGGATGCGGCCCCGCTCGGAAATCTGGTAGCCGTTCTCGACGGCCCATTCGCGGATCGCGCGGGTCTGGGCGCGGCTGCGACCCGCGGGCGTCACCGGAGCCGTCGACCGATCCAGGTCAATGCCACTTCGGCCGGTCCGCCGGGCCGCGTCGATGTACACGTCCAGGGCCTTACGCAGGGCGCCGGCATTCTGATCGGACAGGTCGATGGCATAGGCGACGCCGTCCAGGCTGAAATCGATGGTCCGATCCGCCGATCCCCCGTCGAGGTCGTCGGTCAGGATGGTGATCACTTTTCGGGCCATGACGGCAACTCCCGCGCATTCGTCGTGCATGGTCAAGTCGTGGAATGGTACGCCCCGGCCGCATCCCTATCGACGGTTGGGCACCGCAAGAATCGATCGATCGATTGGCCGGACGCAAGCTCGCGACGAAAGGCGTTCATCAATCGAAAAGATCGGGCACCGACATGGTCGCCGGCGACCGGAACGACAAGGGGGCGGCCCCTGCGGTCGTCGACGCGCGTGTTCGGGACCGCCCCCTCCGCCGGGAACTCAGCCGCAGTTGCCCCAGCTGTACCGGCCGGCGACCTGCCAACTGGTGAAGTACATGACCTCGCCGCGGTACATCACGCACTTGTCGACGGCGGAGCGCTGGATGGCGGCGTAGTACTTGAAGTTCCCGGCGTCCTCGACCCAGGAACCGCCCTCCACCCGGATGCCCGCCCTCATCCCGGTCGTCGAGCCGACGGCCACCCGCTTGAGGGTGACGACGCAGTTGTAGCCGGTCGCGCCGTTGTACAACAGGTAGACGTCGCCCACCTTCGTGCCGTCGGAGGCGTTGATCGACCGGTGGCCGTCACTGGCGTAGGCCCACGAGCCACCGAAGTCGTTGTTGCACGCCTGCGCCGCGGTGAACGGATTCGTCGCCGCCTGGGCGGGCGAGGCGAGCCCCATCGCCGCGACGGTCGCGGCAATGATCGAGACGGCCAGTCGTCGCGCTGATCCGCGCACCCGTACCTCCAATTGCTCTGGCGCGCGGAGACCGCGCGCACGGGCCGCCATGATCCCACAATGGACGGATTCCAAGATCGCCGGCTCCGCGAGGCGTCCGACGACGGCCGGCACTACGCCCCTGCCGTCGTCGCCGCCGCGACCGCCGCCGGCATCGTCGCGCTCTGGGCCGTCGACCTTGGCGGCGCACCCGCGGCGCCGCCGCCGCACCGGTACGCGGTGCGCCGCCGGCCGCGCACGACACCCGGTCGGCACGGTGCGTGAGGGGCCCGTCGCGGTGACCGCCCCGGACCGGCCACCCGGCGACCGGACCGACAGTGGCTCTGGTCACGATCTTCGGGCCGGAACGTCGTGACCAGCGCTTTCCTCGCCCGGAGCGTCCCGGACGTCCGGCCACAAAGGGCGCAGACCGCGCTAGCTTTGCGCCGTGCGTGGGTATCGGATCGGGATCCTCGGGCGGATCGAGGTGAGCGTCGACGGGGTGGCCGTGTCGCTCGCCCCGCTGGAGCGGGCACTCGTCGCGAGCCTGGCGGCCCACCACGGACGCATCGTCTCCGTCGACCGCCTGATCGACGGGCTCTGGCCGGACGATCCGCCCACGGGGGCGCGCAACCGGGTCCAGGCGGTCGTCGCCTCGGTCCGCCGCGGCGCGAAGCCGGACCTGATCCTCACCCGCACGCCCGGCTACCAGCTGAACCCCGTGGTGGTCGTGGACTCGGCGGAGTTCGCCGCCGAGGTAGGGGCCGCCGCGGCCACCGCCGACGCCCGCCGTGCCGTGGAGCTGCTCGACCGGGCGCTGGCGCGCTGGCGCGACGACGCGTTCGTCGACGTCGGGTCGCGGCTCGTCGAGTACGAGCGCGATCGGCTTCGTGAGCTGCGCGAGCACGCGACAGAGCTGCGCGCCGAGGCACTGCTCTCGCTCGGTCTGCACCGGGAACTCGTGCCGGAACTGACCACGCTGGTCCGCGACCGACCCCTGCGGGAGCGGCTGCGCGGCCAGCTGATGGTGGCCCTGCACCGCAGCGGCCGACAGGCGGAGGCGCTCGCCGTGTACCGGGCCGGGGTCCGGGTGCTGGCGGAGGAGCACGGCATCGACCCGGGGCCGGAGCTGCGGCAACTGCACCGGGAGATCCTCGGCAGCGAGCAGGAGACGCCCCCACGGGCGTGGGTGCGCCCCAACCAGCTTCCCGGCGTCACCGGCGACTTCGTCGGGCGGGACAAGGAGCTGGGGCTGCTGCTGTCGTTGCTGGGACGCACCCCGCCGGCCGCCGGGGTCGCCCAGGTGATCGTCGTGACCGGGCTGGCGGGAACGGGCAAGACCACGCTGGCGCTGCGCGCGGCCCACGAGAGCCGGCACCGCTTCCCCGGGGGGTGCCTCTACGCGGACCTGCGCGGCAACACCCCCGAACCGGCGCGGCCCGGCGCGGTGCTCGGCGCGTTCCTGCGTGCCCTCGGCGTGGCCGGCGAGGCCATCCCGGCGGCGGCCGAGGAGCGCGCGGCGCTGTACCGCTCCGTGCTCGCCGACCAGACCCTGCTGGTGATGTTGGACAGCGCGGCGGACGCGGCGCAGGTGCGTCCGCTGCTGCCGCCCGGCGGCAGCAGCGCTGTCGTCACGAGCACGGGGGCGCTGCCGGGGCTGGCGGGCACCGAGGTCGTCCCGCTCGACGTGCTGCCGATCGACGACGGCCTGGACCTGCTGGCCGGGCTCGCCGGCGCCGAGCGGGTCGACCGGGAGGCCGGGGCCGCCGCCGACGTCGTGGAGCTGTGCGGTCGCCTGCCGCTGGCGTTGCGCATCGCCGGTGTGCGGCTGGCCGAGCGGGAGGCGATGACCGTGGCGCGGTTGCGTGAGCGGCTGCGCGACGAGCGACGCCGCCTCGACGAACTCTCCCTCGACGGGCTCGACGTGCGCAGCAGCTTCACCGTCGGGTTCGAGCGGTTGCCGCAGCCCGCCGCGCGGCTGCTCGCGGTGCTCAGCCGCACGTCGCTGCGCAGCTTCGGCATGTGGGACGAGACCACCGAGCCGCTGCTGGAGCAGCTGTGCCGGGCCCACCTGCTGACCGACGACGCCAGCGGCCGGGTACGCATGCACGACCTGGTCAGGCTCGTCGCCCGGGAACGCACCGAGGTCCCCGTCGACGAGGTCGTCGCCTGGTACGCACGGCTGCACGCGTACGCCGAGCGGGCCGACGCGTCGCTGCCCTGCGGGGCCCTGCCGGTGGCCGACGCGGGGCCCGCGCTCGACGCCTGGGAGGCCGTCGACTGGTTCGAGGCGGAACGGGAGAACCTGGTCACGGCGGTGCAGGACCTGCTGCGGCTGGGCTCCGTCGACCTGGCGGGACGGTTGGCCTGCACGATGGGCAACTTCGCGACGATGCGCAGCCAACACCTGCCCGAGCTGGTCGACTGTCTGCGCGCCGTGCTCGACCGCCACGCCGAACTGCCGTCGGCGACCCGGATGTCGCTGCGGCTGCACCTGGGCACGGCGTACCGGTCGCTGAACCGGCACACCGAGGCCGTACCGCTGCTGCGCGCGGCGCAGCGGGACGGCCGCGGGCGGTGGGTGGCGCACCGCCTCGTCGCCCTGCAGGGCTACTCGCTGTGCTGCCGCCACCTCGGCCGGTTGCGGGAGGCGGACGCCGCACTGCTGGTGATGGTGCGGCTGTGCGCCGCGCACTGGCCGGTCGGCCGCGTCGGCGGGCACGCGCTGCTGGCCCTCGGCATGCAGTACGGGCAGTACCGGCTCACCTCCCCGTTCGCCTTCGACGCCTGCGCCGCGGCCCTGCGGGTCCTCGTCGACGACGGCGACCTGTGGGGCGAGGCGCTCGCGCGGGAGACCATCGGGCTGCTGCACCGGCACGCCGAGCAGTGGCCGCCGGCCGTGGAGCAGCTCCGGCAGGCGGTGGCCGCCGCGCGCCGGCTCGGCGACCGGATGAGCGTGACCACGGCCGAGCAGGCGCTGGCCGCGACGCACCTCGCGGCCGGCGACGGCGAGGCGGCACGGCGGCTGCTGCGGCGTACGGTGCTGGCGTTCCACGAGCTGCGTCACGAGTGGGGCGAGGCGATCTCCCGGCGGCTGCTCGGCAAGGCGCACCTCGAGGAGGGCGACGCGGACCGGGCGGTGGTGGAGCTGGAGAGCTCGGTGGCGATGCTGCGCGGCGTCGGGCAGCCGTTCCCGCTGGCGAACTCGCTGCACCTGCTCGCGCGGGCGCAGGCCACCCTCGGCAGGCACGACCGGGCCGTCGCGCTGGGCGAGGAGGCGCTGCGCATCTTCGAGCACTTCGACTCCGCGTACGTCGACGACCTGCGCGAATCGCTGCCGCGCTGGCGGAGCGCAGCCGGCGCGCAGTAGGAGCGCAGGGCGCGCGCAGCGGCACCCCGCACAGTGATGGCAGTCACCCACCAAGGAGGTCTGCCATGACCAAGCTCATCAACCGCGTCGGCGACGCGATGCTCAGCAAGGTGCTCGGCCGCGAGGTGGCCGGTGCCTGCGTGCCGGAGCACGGCCAGTCGTGCTGCGCGGTGTCCAACGGCTACTGCTCGGGCGGTTCGTACTTCCGCTACTACCGGCGGAGCACCCTGTCCTGCACCGGCGTGTGCTCGGTCACGACGTCGTCGCCGATCTGCTACACCAAGAAGGTCGGCGTCTGCTGACCTGGCTCTTTCCCGGGGGCCGCGCCGTCGGCGCGGCCCCCACCCCCCGCTGACTCGCTGAGGAGTTCCCATGCCGGGTTTCGCCTACGCCGCCATCGCCGTGATCGGCGCGGTCGCCGTGCTCAACCTCGTCCTGACCCTGGCCCTCGCCCGGCGGCTCCGGGAGACGCAGACCGCCACCGCCCACGACAACGGGGCCGCCCCCGAGATTCTGCCCGCCCCGGGCCTGGAGGTCACCGGCTTCCCGCACGTCGACCTCACCGCCGGCCGGCGCACGGTGGTCATGCTGACCCCCACCTGTCCACCGTGCCAGACCATCCTGGACACCCTCACCGCCGACGCCCGGCGCTACCGCCACGACACCTTCGTGTTCATGATCGGCATGCCGGAGGACACGGTGGAGATGGCGCCCCGCCTGGCCGACTTCGACACGGCGACCATCGACGAGGACCAGGCCGAGAAGGAGTTCGGGGTCAAGGGCTTCCCCGCCGTGCTGTCGGTCGTCGACGGCGTCGTCGTCAAATCCAGCCACCAGCTTCCGGTCCTGGCCTGAGACGTGGGCACGCTGCGAGCCGCCCTGCGACTGGGCTGCGCGGACCGCAGGGCGCTCGCCGCCACGGTCGCCCTCGTCGTCATCGGCGCGGCGCCCCCGATCGGCGTCGCGTGGTTCACGAAGCTGCTGTTCGACGAGGTCGGCAGGGGCCGCTCGGCCGACCCGGCGACCGCCACCTGGTACGCCGTGGCGATCGCCGTCCTGGGCGCGCTGGCGGCGATCGCCAGCCGGGTGTCCGGATACTTCACCACGGCCCTGCAGAACGCGATCACGATCGCCGCCGACGTGCGGCTGTACCGGAAACTGAACACCTTCGTCGGGCTGGGCCCGTTCGAGCAGCCGGCCCTGCGCGACCGGCTGGCGCTGGCCCAGCAGGCAGCCACCCAGGCGCCGTACGTGGTCGTCATGTTCGCGGTCGACGTGGCCCAGAACGTCGTCACCATCGGCGGCTTCGCCGTGATCCTGACGTCCCTCTGGCCGCCGGCCGGTCTGCTCCTGCTCGCCGTGGCGGTGCCCGACTTCCTCATCCAACTGCGACTGTCCCGGCGGACCGCGCGGGCCGTGGAGGACAGCGCCAGCCTGTTCCGGGCCCGGTTCCTGTTCCAGACCGTGCTGACCGACCTGCGCGCCGCGCGGGAGGTGCGCCTCTACCACCTCGGCCGGTTCTTCCACGACCGGCTCACCGGCGCGGTGCGCTCGGCCGCCCGGATCGAGCTGGCCGCCGCCCGGCACACCACGACGGTGCAGGCGTGCTGGGCGCTGGCCGGCGCCGCGGTGACCCTCACCGCGACGGTGTTCGCGGTGAACGCCACGGTCCGTGGCCGGCTCAGCCTCGGCGACCTCACCCTCCTGCTGGCCGCGTTCACCGCGGCGCACAGCGGCCTGGCCGGCATCGCCGCCCAGCTCGGCGAGGCCGGCGCCGCCATGCGGCTGTTCCGGCACTACGTCGCCGTCCTCGACAGCCCCACCGACCTGGTCGACGGCACCCTGCCGGCGCCGCCGCTGCGCACCGCGATCAGGTTCGAGGACGTGTGGTTCCGCTACGACGAGGGCGGCCCCTGGGTCCTGCGGGGCGTCGACCTCACGATCACCGCCGGGCAGGCCGTCGGGCTCGTCGGACTCAACGGGGCCGGCAAGAGCACCCTGGTCAAGCTGCTCTGCCGGTTCTACGACCCCGACCGCGGCCGGATCACGTGGGACGGGGTGGACCTGCGCGAGCTGCGGATCGAGACGGTGCGCCGGCGGATGGGCGCGGTGTTCCAGGACTTCATGTGCTACGACCTCACCGCCGAGGAGAACGTCGGCATCGGCCGGCTGCCGCACACGACCGAACAGGTCGAGGAGGCCGCCGCGCGCGCCGAGATCCACGACCGCCTCCGCGCCCTCCCCCACGGGTACGCCACGCTGCTCAGCCGCACCTTCGCCGGCCAGGACGGCGAGCCCGGCGTGACGCTCTCCGGCGGGCAGTGGCAGCGGGTCGCGCTCGCCCGGTCCCTGATGCGCGCCGACGCCGACCTGCTCATCCTGGACGAGCCCAGCTCCGGGCTCGACGCGGACGCCGAGACCCGCGTGCACGCCTCGCTGACCCGGATCCGCCACGGCCGCACCGGGCTGCTGATCTCCCACCGGCTCAGCACCCTGCGCGACGCGCGGCGCATCGTCGTGCTGGACGCCGGGCGCGTCGTCGAGTCGGGCACGCACGACGAGCTGATGGCGGCCGACGGTGAGTACGCCCGGCTGTTCCGCCTCCAGGCGGACGGCTACCAGCTGGCGGCGACATGACCGGCCGGCCGTTTTCCCGCCGGATCCAGGCGGACGGCTACCAGCGGGCGGCGACATGACCGGCTGGCTGCGTCGCCGCTGGCGCCTGGTGGTGGTGAGCGGGCAGAGCATGGCGCCGACGCTGCGCGACGGCGACCGGCTCATCGTCCGTGTCGGCCGGGCGCCCGCCGTCGGTGACCTCGTCGTCTTCCGGGCCCGCGACGTCGTCCCCGCCTCGGACCTGACGTGGATGGTCAAACGGGTGCACCGGGTCGAACCGGACGGCGCCGTGACGGTACGTGGCGACAACACCCACAGCCAGGACTCGCGGCATTTCGGCGCGGTGCCACCCGAGGCGGTCCTCGGCGTGGTCAGAGGGAGGCGATGACAGATGTACGTCGAGATCGGGTGCCGGGTGCTGCTCGGCACGGTCCTGCTGGCGGCGGCGGTCGGGAAGGTCTCCGGCCGCGACGCCTACCGCGAGTTCACGCGCTCGGTGCGCGACATGGGCCTGCGGCCGGCCGCTCCGCTCGCCGCGGCGGTGGTCGCCGCCGAGTTCGCCTCCGTCGCACTGCTGGCGGTGTTCCCGCTGGGCGGGTTCCTGGTCTCGGGCGCCCTGCTGCTCGCCTTCACCGCCGCCATCGTCGCGAACCTGCGGCGCGGCGGCGGCACCTGCCGCTGCTTCGGCCGCACCGCCGCGCCCCTGGGGTGGCACCACGTGTGGCGCAACGCGTTCCTCATCGGCTGCGCCGTCGCCGGCGCGCTCGCGCCGGCCGGTGCGGTACGCCCCGGCGAGGCGGTCCTGGCCGGCGCCGCCGCGCTGGCCGTCGGCGTGCTGGTCGTCATGCTGGACGAGCTGCGCTACCTGTTCGGCGCCGCCAGCCGCACGTGACCCCGCAGGGGCCGCGGGCGTGCCCGCGGCCCCTGCGTTCGTCGACCCGCGCCTCGCGGCTCGCCGGTTGGCCGCCACCGACGGACCGGTCACGGCCCGCCGGCCCCCGGAACGGGCGGCCGTACCCGGTCGGCTCAGGCCACGCCGTACGAGCTGGCGGCGCAGCACGTCGAGTCGGACCAGTACTGGTAGACCACCACCTCCACGCGCCGCCCGTCCGGCACGTTCTTCGACCCGGACTTGCAGCCGTCGGAGGAGTTCGAGTCGGCGACCGAGAACTCGTTGACCCAGAAGCCGCCCGCGGAGTCGTACGAGTAGACGACCCCCCGGATGCCCCGGCCGTCGGCGCTCATGTCGCAGACCTTGAGGCTGTCGCCGTCGTGGTACCAGACGGCCTGCCCCCGCGCGGTCCCGCCGCTGTACGTCCAGGCCATCGCGTTCTCGCCGGCCATGGCGGGCCCGGCGGCGACCGTGACGGAGGTGGCCACGGCGAGCACCGTCGCCGCGCTGAGGGACGCGATCCGACGCAGCATGTTCATGGTGTCGTCCTTTCCGGATTCCTGGTTGTCGGAGCCGGCCTGCCGGCCGGCGTCGGTTCACGGGCGGATCGGCCCGGCCGGTCGGCCACCCGCGACGCCCCGGGTGCCGCTGTGGCCGGCCGGCGGGCCGGCGGTGTGGCCGGGCCCCCGGCCGGCCGCCCGCCCGGCGGTCCCGCGCGGGGGCACGCCTCCCGCCGGGGCGGCGGGTGAGAACAAAGCGACGAGGTCGTCGAGGCGCACGACGACGAGCGCGCCCACCACGCCCAGCGGCACGGACAGCGCCGCGGCCCGGACCGTGATCCCGGGATCCCCCGATGCGGCGTACACACCGATCCCGGCGACCACGGTCAGCACGACGTTGCGGGCGAGGTGATGCCGGCCGAACGGGGCCGCGGCGGCCTCCCCGAAGCACCGGCAGGACGCCTGCGTGCCACGGCTGAGCACCGCCGCGATCGCCACGGTGAACGCCACCAGCAGGGCCACCGCCAGCGCGAACCCGGCCGTGGTCACCGCCACGCCGGGCAGCGGCGCCAGCAGCAGCACGGGCACGACGGCCTCGGCCGCCACCACCGCACCCGCCACCGGGACGACCGTCCGCGCCGGCAGCAGGTCCATGGTCCGCAGCGAGTCGGCGAACGCCCGGAACGCGGGCCGCCCGCGCAGCTTGCCGGCGGCCGACGCCAGGAAGACCAGCGCGAGCAGGCACCGGCCGAACACCCACACGTACGACATGCTCTCCCGTCTCCTGGTGCTCTCCCCCGGCAGGAGGTGACCACCCCTCGTCCCGCCGCTCCGCTACCGTGGTGCGGTGCCTCAATCCACTCTGCTGATCGCCGTCGGCGCCGTCGTGACATTCGGGGCCGCCGTGCTGGTCGCCCGCGCCCTGCTCCAGGTGGTCGGCGTCCACGGCGACAGCATGACCCCGACCTACCAGGAGGGCGACCAGCTCCTGGTGCTCCGGCGGGGGTTCCGGCGCCGGCTGCGGGTCGGCGCCGTCGTCGTCTGCCTGCCGCCGCCCGGCATCCGGATCACCGCCGGCGACGCCGACGCCGCCACCCAGTTGATGGTCAAGCGGGTGGCCGCGCTGCCGGCGGGTGAGGTCTACGTCCTCGGGGACGCGCCTCGGCACAGCCTCGACTCGCGGGCCTTCGGCGCGCTCCCGGCGGAGCTGGTCCGCGGGGTCGTCATCCGCCGGCTGCGGGCCGCCTCGCGGCATCCGGGCCGGCAGCCCGGCCTGGCGTCATCGCCCGGCGGTCACGACGTCGCGCCCGGGGGACAGGCTGGGTAGCTGGGCCGCGCTGTTGCTGACGGCGCTGACCCGCCCGTCGGCGTCGACCAGATAGAACGCGGGGAAGGCGGCGACCTGGAAGGACGACTGGAGCGTCCCGTCGAGCGGCTCGTGGACGATGGTCGCCCGGCTGTCCGCCACGCCCAGCGCGGCGACCAGTTCGACACGCTCGCTCTCCTCGCGCTCCGGGGCCGGGCGCAGCCGGGTGAGCACGACGAGCACCGCCGCCGGGGTGTCGAGCGCCTCGGCGAGCGCCGACCGCGCATCGGGTAGCTGCTCCTGGCACCCCGAACAGTCGGGGGCGAGGAAGGCCACCAGGCCGCCCGACGCGCGCAGCGAGGCGAGGGACACCGCGTCCCCGTCGGCGGTCGGCGCGGTGAAGTCGGGCACCTGGGCGCCGACCGCGAGGGTCACCGGTGGGCGGGCGCGGGCCAGTTCCTCCGTGTGCTCGCGCAGTTTGCGGATCACGCCGAAGATCAGCAGCAGGTTCAGCAGCGTGAGGATGGTGAGTACGACGAGGACGGCGACGACTACAGGCATGGGTTCGCTCCTGACGGGAAAGGGCACCAGGGCGTCGCGGCCGAGCTCGACCCGGCCGCGACGCGCTCACGGGCGTTGCTCAGCAGTCCGTGCCCCACCAGCACTCGCAGTTGCTGTTGCAGGTGCGCCACTTGAACCGGGTGTAGGTGAACCGGCAGCACATCGGGGTGTGGGTGCAGGACGGCTGGCAGACGGCCGAGGCGGTGGTCTTGGGCAGCATGAGCGCCAGGAACCGGTCCGCCAGGGCGCCGACGTGACGGGTCATCGTGTACCTCCAATCAGAATCTGGACTGATCGCGGACGGTATGCGGGCCTGCTACACGGCGACGTACAAGATCGATACAAACTGTTACCCGCGAAAACGTTGCGGATCGTCGTACCTCGTTCCTAGGGTGCTGGCCGTGGTGCACCACAACAGAACCGAGACGCCTTGAGCCTGCGATTCCGGCTCCTCGGCCCACTCCGGATCACCGTCGGCGGCCGGGCCGTGCCGGTCGGCCCGCAGAAGCAACGGGCGATGCTGGCCGTCCTGCTGCTCTCGGCCAACGAGCGGGTGTCGCTGGACCGCCTGGTCGGCGAGCTGTGGGACCAACCGCCGCGCTCGGCGGTGGCGAACCTGCGCACCTACGCCAGCGGGCTGCGCCGGCTGCTGTGCACACTGGACGACGGCCCCGCCGGCGGTGACCGGCTGGTCGCCAGCGCCGCCGGGTACGAGCTGCGGGTCGACCCGGACGAGCTCGACCTGCACCGCTTCCAGGCCGCGACCGAGCTGGGCCGCGCGGCCCTCGCGCGCGACGACCACGCCGCCGCCACCGCGCGGTTCCGGGAGGCGCTGGACCTCTGGCGGGGTCGGCCGTGCGAGGACGTACGCCCGGGGCCGGAGCTCGCCGCCCGGGTCACCCTGCTGGAGGAACAGCACCTGTCGCTGGTCGAGGACCTGATCGAGGCCCGCCTGGCGCAGGGCGAGCACGCCTCGGTGACCGGCGAGCTGCGGCTGCTGACCACCGCCCACCCCTACCGGGAGCGGCTGCGGCACCAGCTCATGCTGGCGCTCTACCGCTCCGGCGACGCGCCGGCGGCCCTCACGGCGTACGCGGAGACCCGCGCCGCCTTCGCCGACCAGCTCGGCCTCGAACCCGGGACGGAACTGTCCCGGCTGCACCTGGCCATCCTGCGCCGGGACCCGGAGCTGTGCACACCGGACGCCGCGACGGAGCACGTCGACCCGCCGCCTGCCGAGCGGCCCGACCGCGCGCCCGGCTCCGCCGAACCGCCGCGGCAGTTGCCGCCGGACCCGGCGGCGTTCGTCGGCCGGGTCGACGAGCTGCGCGCCATCGAGCGGGCCTGCACCGCCGCGGACGGGCCGCGGACGGGTCCGGCGGTGGTCGTGCTGCACGGCCCGGGCGGGATGGGCAAGACCACCCTGGCGGTGCGCGCCGCCCACCGGCTCGCGAGCCACTACCCCGACGGGCAGCTCTACCTCGGCCTGCAGGGCGGGGCTCCCGGCATGGCGGGGCTCGAACCGCTGTCGGCGCTCGGTCAGCTGCTGCGTGCGCTCGGCGTGCCGGCCGGAAACGTGCCGCTCGAAGCGGGCGAGGCCGCCGCCCGGTTCCGGTCGGAGACCGCCGCCCGGCGGCTGCTCATCGTCCTGGACGGCGCGGCCGGAGCCGAGCAGATCAGGCCGCTGCTCCCGGCGGGCCGGGACTGCGCGGTCCTGGTCACCAGCCGCCGCCCGGCGAGCACCCTCGACGCGCTCCGGCTCCGGGTGGGCCGGCTCAGCGACGCCGAGGCGCGCCTGCTCCTCGACACCCTCTGCGGCGACGAGCGGGTCGCGGCCGATCCCGACGCGACGGAGCGCGTGGCGACGCTCTGCGACGGGCACCCGCTGGCCCTGCGCATCGCCGGAGCCCGGCTCGCGGCCCGTCCCGACTGGTCCGTCGCGGTGCTGGCGGACCGGCTGGACGACGAGCGGGAGCGCCTCGACGAGCTGCGCGCCGACGACCTCGCCATCCGGTCCAGCTTCTGGAACACCTACCGGCAGCTGCTCGACAGCGCCGACCCGGACGACCGCGCGGCGGCGGCGGCCTTCCGGTCGCTGTCGCTGCTGCGGGTGCCCGAGCTGCCCCTGCCGCTCGCCGCGGTCACGATCGGCGTCCCGCAGCGGCGCGCCGTGTCGCTGTTGGACCGGCTCACCGAGACGCACCTGCTGGACGCCGTCGGGCCGGCCCGGTTCCGGTTCCACGACCTGCTCCGGCTCTACGGCGCGGAGCTGGCCGAGGAGGCGGATCCGGCCGGCGCGCGCCAGCACGCGGTGCGCCGTGGGCTCACCGCCTACCTGACCACGATGCTGCGCGCGGGCCAGCTGCTGCGCCCGCAGCGGGTGACGGAGCTCGCCACCGGGCCCACGGTGGTCGAGCTGGGCTCCCTCGACGACGCGGTGCGCTGGGTCAACGACGACCTAGCCGGGATCATCGCGGCCGCCCGGCAGGCGTGCGACGCCGCGCCGCAGCTGGGCCGGCTCTGCGTGGAGGCGATCCCGTCGATGGTGGTCTGGTTGCAGAAGCACAACCGCTGGGCGGAGGCCGACGCCCTGGTCGCCGTCTGCGAGCGGGCGGTGACCGTGACCGAGGACGACGCCGCCCGGGCCACGGTGCTCCCGCTGCGGGCGACGCTGCACTGGCGTACCGGCTCCCTGGAGGCGGCGGGCGGCGCGTTGGAGGCGGCGCTGGAGCTGCGGCGCCGGCTGGGCGACCGGGAGGGCGAGGGGCGGGCACTGCAGAACCTCGGCTGGTTCCACCACCGCACGGGCTCCCCCCGCCGGGCGGCGGAGCTCGTCCGGGCTGCGGTCGAACTCCTCGCCGGGGCGAAGCCGGTGTGGCTGGCGATGGCGCTGCACAACCTGGCCGAGATCGAGTTCGAGCTGGGCGACTTCCCGGCCGCCCACGGACACCTCACCCGCTGCCTGGGGATGCGGCGCGACCACGGCGACGCCGCCGGCGAGGCGATCACGCTTGTCGCTCTCGGCCGGACGCACAGCCAGCTCGGCCGGCACGCCGACGCGCTCGCGGCGCTCACCGCCGGCCTGCGGCTGTGCCGGCGGACCGGCAACCGGGAGGACGAGTGGGAGGCGCTGCTGAGCCGCTCGGAGGTGCACCTGCGCACGGGCGACCTGGCGCCGGCCCACCGGGACGGCGAGGAGGCGCTGACCCTGACGCGCGCGGCGGGCGACCGGTACGGCGAGGCGGCCGCGCTGCGCCAGCTCGGCCGGGTGCGGCAGCGCCTGGGCGAGCGCGCGGCGGCGGACGGGTACGCGCGGCGGGCCGACCGGATCTTCGCGGACCTGCCCGTCGCGCGGGACGGCGTGCTCGAGACGTTCCTCGCCGGCACCGGTCACCCGGTCGGCGCCTCCGCCGCGTCCGGGGCGTAGCCCTCCGCCTGCATCCGGAACAGCGCGGCGTACGTGCCGTCGGCCGCCAGCAGGTCGTCGTGGCGGCCCGCCTCGACGACCCGCCCGCCGGACAACGCCACGATCAGGTCGGCGTCGCGCAGCGTGCCGAGCCGGTGCGAGATCAGGATGCTGGTCCGCCCGGCCCGGTAGTCGCGCAGCCGGAGCTGGATGTCGCGCTCGGCCTCGGCGTCCAGGCCGGCACTGGGCTCGTCGAGGATGAGCAGGTCCCGCGCCTCGGGCAGCACCGACCGGGCGATCGCCACCCGCTGCCACTGCCCGCCGGAGAGCAGCACGCCCGCGTCGGCCGGATCGCCGTCCAGTTCGAACACCCGGGACAGCATCGTCCGGTACCCCCGGGGCAGGTCCTCGATGGTCTCGTGGATGCCGGCGCGGCGGGCGGCGTCGGCGATCCGGTCGGCGTCCTCGGCGCGGACGTGGTCCGGGCCGGCCGGGTCGACGTCGCCGAGCCAGATGTTCTCCTCGGCCGTCAGGTCGTAGGTCATGTAGTCCTGGAACACCGCGCCGATGCGGGCCCGCAGGTCGTGCACGGGCAGTTCGCGCAGGTCGACGCCGTCCCAGAGGATGGCGCCCCGGGTCGGGTCGTAGAACCGGCACAGCAGCTTGACCAGCGTGCTCTTGCCGGCGCCGTTGTGGCCGACCAGGGCCACCGCCTGCCCGGCCGGGACGAACAGGTCCACGCCCCGCAGCACCCACGGGTGGTCCGGGCCGTAGCGGAACCAGACGTCGCGCAGCTCGATGCCCCGTCGCAGCGGGGGCACCGGTCGCGGCCGGGTCGGCTCCGGCAGGTCCGGCGGGCTGGTGACGACCTGCTCGTAGTGGGTGAGCAGCAGCATCGACTGGTGGATGCCGGCGAGATTGTCGATCAGGGTGGCGAGGCTGGTCTGCACCCCGGCGACGGCGGCGACGAAGACGGCAACGTCGCCCACCGTGAGGCCGCCGGAGCGGGCGGTGGTGACCGCCCACACCAGGCCGCCCCCGGACAGCGCCGCGCCCAGCACCGCCAGGAGCGCCTGGACGCGCACCTCCCGGCGCTCGTGGCTCCGGCGTGCGGCGTTCGCCGTGCCCAACTCGACGAGCATCCGGCGGCGGAACAGGCCGCCCAGCCGCAGCAGCCGGATCTCCTTGGCCGCCGCGAGGCTGGTCAACAGGCTGGCGTAGAACATCTCGCGCCGCTCGCCCGGCCCGATCTCCCACAGCATGTCCGCCCGGCGGCGGCTGAGCCGCAGTTCGGCCACCAGCGCCGGTACGCCGCCGGCCGCCACCAGCGCGGCCATCACCGGGCTGACCACCACGAGGGTGCCGAGGAAGCCGGTCAGCAGCACCGTGGCCTGCACGATGCCGAGCAGGCCGTCGACGCAGCGGCTGGGCCCGTCCCGGCCGGCCTGCTCGGCGAGCCGGAGCGTGTTCTGGAACGCGGGCTCCTCCAGGCGACGCAGGCCGGCGAGACGGTCGGTCGCGGCGTACAGCCGGTCGAGGGCGACGACGGCGGCCGAGCGGCCGAGGTCCGCCCGCAGGTAGTTCGTCAGGTGCGGCACGAGGGCGAGGCCGACGGAGACGGCCGCCAGCGCGGTCGCCACCTGGAGGATCGCGCCGCCCGCGGGGTCCGCGACCCGGTCGAGGACGAGCTTGGTGAGCCAGGCCGCCAGCACCGGCAGCGCGCCCGCGATCGGTGCGAGCAGCACGTACACCGCCAGGTTGGCCCGCCCACCCCGCCAGACCACCGCGACGGCCCGGGCGGTCCGGGCGGTCCGGGCGATGCTGATCATGACGCGAGGGTAGGGACGCGACCTCCAGAACCGGCTACAGCGCCGGTACAGGGGCGGCGGTGGGCACGGCCCGCCGCCCCGACCCGTGGTGCGGGCCCAGAGGCGCCGGCCCGCCGGGCACGTCCGCGACGTGCCCGGCGGATCCGACAGCGCGTCAGCGCGCGGTGAGGCGGAAGGCGTCGAGGACGGTCTGCTCGACGGTGTTGCCGGCGGCGTCCTCCGCCCTGGCCCTGATGCTGACCGTGCCCGTGGTGGCGGCCAGGCGCGGGGCCTGGTAGCTCGCGGTGTAGTTACCGCCGCCCCGGGCGGTCGTCCGGAGCTGCCGCCAGGTGACCCCGCCGTCGGTGCTGACGGAGAGCGTGAGGCTCTTCACCGCCGGCGCGGCGGGCGCCTGGTGGTACGCGGCGACCCTGATCTGGTGCCGGCCGGGTGCGCTCACCGCGTCGCCGAGGTCGGCGCCCGCGTCGTACCGCAGGAACAGCAGCGGGTCGGCGTGGCACGGCCGGCCCGGTCCCTCGACGCACTTGAACCCCTGCGGCGGCTCGTTCCGCGTCGGCGCGGCGGACGTGAACCGCCACTCCGTCGTGGTCCTGCCGTCGGCGGTCCGGGCCGTCATCCGGTAGCGCCCGGGCGCGGCCGGAAGCTCGTAGGTGGGACCCCACACGGTGGAGCTGCCCTGGGGCAGTTCCCGACCGTCGTCGGCGTACATGTGCACGTTCGCCGGCTCGAACACGTACGAACCGACGAGGTGTTCCGGCTCCGCCCCGGAGACCAGGTAGGTGATCGGGTAGAACGTGTCGCCCTGCCGGCAGAAGGCGCAGATCTCGGTGGACCAGTCGCCCTCCCACTTGCCGGGTTGGGTGCGGAAGACCTTGGGCGACAGCTCCGGCGGCCCGGGCACGAGGGGCCGCGCCGCCCACCGCGCCGTGGCTGGTCCCGCCCGGTCGATGACGTCGATGGTGCGGACGCCGGGCTGCGAACCCGAGGGCTCGTAGAACTGGTTCCGCACGAGGTCGGGCGAGACCGGCCCCCGGTAGGTGGTGAACCGGACGCTGTCGGTGAAGTAGCCGTGGAAGACTCCGGCGACCGCGGTCTCGTTCGGCCGGAAGGCCGAGTAGATCATGCTGGCCGGCTCCGCCCGCGTGCCGTGGAGGGCGGTGTCGACCGTGGCGAGCTGCCGGTCGGTGAGCTCGGTGTGCAGCGAGGCCGGGATCCGCCCCTCCTGGTAGACGTGCAGCGCGTAGACGTACGGACTGACCGAGTCGTAGCCCGACACGTCGAGCTTCACCGGGCCGCGGCGCAGCAGGCCGCGCAGCCGCTCGGCCTGCGCCAGCGGGATGGAGGCGTACGGGATGTCGGCGGCCTCCTGCGTCTCGTGGTACCACCAGTCCGGCTCGACCGGGAGGAGGCAGGTCGTGGTGGCCCACGGCCCGCCGGTGGAGGTCGGGTCGACGAGCACGCCGACGGCGCCCGCCGCCCGCGCCCGCGTCAGCTGCGCGGGCCCCACGCGGCACTGCCCGCCGGCGGGCTTGTCGGCGTCGATGCGCAGCAGGACGAGCTTGCCCCGGGCGTCGATCCGCCGGAGGTCGGCGTCCCGCCCCAGCCCGCCGTCGACCAGTTGGACCGTCTGCCGGCCGTCGAACCGCACCACCTCGAAGCCGGGGCGCTTGTACCAGTCGATCGGCAGGGTCGGCGTCAGCGCCAGCCGCTCGGGGGCGGTGGCCGCCATGGTCACCATCGGCTTGCCGAGCACCCAGTTGACCCCGAGGTGGAAGGTGCCGACCGTCACCGGGGGGCTGGGGATGGCCCAGAACCTGGAGTTGCTGTAGCCGGTGAAGCTGAGGACGCCACCGCCGGCGCCGTTGCTGAAGGTGCGGAAGGTGATCCGGGAGCCGACGAACGTCTCGGTCGGTCGCGGGGTGTCGACCGTCATCTGCTGGGCCGCGTCGCCGTCGCGGGTGATGGTGGTGTCCCCGGCGACCTCGAACTCCGGCAGTTCCAGGTTGAGGTGCTGCTCCCGGCCGTCGATCCGGAAGGTCGCGTAGCCGCCGGACTCGTAGGTGCCGGGCGGCACCTCGTACGTCACCTCGAACGTGGTGCAGGGATCCTGGTCCAGGCACCGCGCGCTGACCGACTCGTACCCGGTCCCGACCGCGGCCCCGGCGACCTGGGCGAGCATGAATCCGCCGATCGGGCAGAGGGTCATGAGGCGGCTGTCGCAGTAGAACTGCTCGCCCTTCTGCCGCTTGACGATCTGGGTGACCCGGTACTTCGGCTGCCCGGTGTCGGTCTGCGGCCCGGCCTTGGCCGAGCGGAGCCCGGTGGGCCAGATCGCCACCGCGCCGCCGGCGAGCTTCGGAGTGGCCCGGTCGAAGAGGTAGCTGCTCAGCCCGCCCCGCTGCTCGCCGGTGACGGCGGCCCAGAAGGCGGCGGCCCGGCGCGGTTCGACGCGCAGGTCGACCGAGCCGTCGTCCGGGTGCCTCGCGGTGGTCTCCGCGCCGGGCAGGCCCGACACCCGCTTGTCCAGCGCCGCCCTGTCCAGCCGGTCGCCGTACTTGACGGTGACGGCGAGCGGGCTGCCGCCGCCGCGCTCCGACTGGCCGGCGAGCCAGCCCAGGTCGAAGACCTTACGGTCGACGACGCCGCCGGCCACCAGCGCCTGCGCGTCGCTCGGCACCGCGTGGAGGCTGGTGTCCGCTCCGCCCGGCCCCGTCCTGACGGTGACGTCGATCGTCGGGCGGGTCCCGTCGGCCCGTGCCGACGGGACGGCGGTGACGGTGTAGCGGCCACCGGTCCGGGCCAGGGTGACCTCGTCGCCGGTGATCAGGGTGACCTTGTAGGTGGGCCTGGTCAGCCCGGGTAGCGAGACCGCCCGCAGGCCGCCCTCGGCGGCGGCCCCGGTCGGCGCCGGGGCCCGCCCGGCCGGCTCGTCGGGCCGGGCGGCGGCGGCGACGGGCGCGGCCAGCACGGTCAGCAGGGCCGAGGCGGCGGCGAGCAGGCGTAGCCGACGGCGTCTGCGGGGGTGGGGGTTGCTGCCTGGTGTGGTCACGAAGGGCTCCTTGTCGGGCGAGCTGGTGGGGCCGCGCTGCACGGCGTCGTCCGGCATGTCAGCCACCTGCCCGGGCCAGCGACCAGTCCCGGGTCACGACCGCGTCGGCGCGGACCGGGACCGTCGCGGTGCCGGTCTGGTAGCCGGACGCGCGCGCGGTGAATTCGGTGCCGCCGGTCGCGGAGCTGAAGACCCAGTACAGGCCGTCGCCGAGGGCCGGGTCCGCCGGCGTGGTGACGCCCGTGCCGGCCTCCCCGGGCTGATCCGCCCGGGACACGGTCGCGAAGACCGGCGCGCCGGTGTCGCGGTCGGTGACGAACCCGACGACCAGCCCGCCCTCGACCGGCCGGCAGGCGCGGTCGCCCACGAAGACGTCGTCGACCGCCCACCACCAGGCGTCGCGGCCCTGGTAGTGGAACCGGATCCGGACGTCCGCGCGGTTGGCCGCCTGCGGCAGCGGCAGCGTGACCTGGCCGAACGCGTGGCTCGTGGTCTGCCGCCACACCGTCTTCCAACTCCGGCCGCCGTCGGTGGACACGTCGACGTCGGCCCGCTGGCCGGCGTCGTCCGGGTAGTAGGACGTGCGGAAGGTGAGCTTCGGGGAGGCGTCGCCGGAGAGGTCGATCGCCGGGGAGGTCAGGGTGGTGTCGAACCGCTTCCCGGCGCCGACCGTCGAGTCGGCGACGGCGAACCTGCCGCCACCGCCCTCGGGCACCGGTCGGAAGCCGGGATTGTCGAACCGCCAGCCCGGCTTGCCGGAGGTCCGCCAGCCGTCGCGCGTGCCGGTGTCGGTCCAGTCGTCGAAGTCCTCGCCGACGCCGCTGAAGCGGTAGCCGGGGGCGGTGCAGCTCGACTCGTCGACGGTCAGCGCCGCGTCCTGGGTCAGGTCCGCCCCGCCCAGCTCGAACGTCCGCTGGACGCCCCGGTATCCGGGGTACTGGGCGGTGACCCGCATGGTGTACGACGCGGATCCGGGCAGCCGCACGCTGTACCGGCCGGTCACCGGGTCGGTGAAGATCGGTCCGAGGGGATAGCCGTCGATGACGACCTTGGCGTACAACGGCCAGCCGTGCCCGGATCCGTCGGTGACGGTGCCGCTGACCGTGTTCATCGGCTGAGGGTTCAGCCTGACGTCGGCGGTGGCGGCCTCGCCCTCGCGGACCTGCGCCTGCGTCGTGCCGGCCGCGTAGCCGTACTTGCGTACACCGATCGTGTAGCTGCCCAACGGCAGGGCACCCGACTGGTAGACGCCCGCCGCGTCGGTGGTCACCTCGCGACTGACCGGGCCGGTGATCGTGACGGTGGCGCCGGGCAGCGGCTTCGAGGTCCCGGCGTCGCTGACGGTGCCGCCGATCCTGCCGGTGGGTCCGCGCGGCGCCTGCTTCATCAGGGCGAGCGCGTCCAGCCGCCCCTCGCCGAAGGCGTTGTTGTCGTCGTCGGTGCCGCCGCACTGACCGTCCGGGTTGTCGACGGCCGTGCCGTCCAGCAGGGACCTGGTGGCCTCGGTGTCGCCCACCATCGACGCCGCCGCCGACCAGACCAGGGCGACGGCGCCCGCCACGTGCGGGGCCGCCATCGAGGTGCCGTTGAGGCTGGCGTACGCGCTTCCCGGCATGCTCGACCGGACGTTCACGCCCGGCGCGGCGACGTTCGGCTTGATCTCGCCGTCCTGGCCGGCCCCGCGTGACGAGAACGGCGCGATGGTGTGGTCGGAGCCGTACGCGCCGACCGAGTAGTTGATCTTCCGGCTGCCCGGGGCGCCGCTCGTCCGGCAGCCCGGCCCGTTGTTGCCGTTGGCCCACACGCCGAAGATGCCCGACGCGGTCCACGCCAGGCTGATGTCCTCCAGGAACGGGGCGTCCGACGGGGTGGTGGTCCCCCACGAGTTGTTGATGACGTGCGGCCGCTTGCTGGCGTCCGGGTTCTGGCCGTTGAGGTCCGTCGGCTCCAGCAGCCACTGGCCCGAGCTGATCAGCGCGGCGTCGCTCGGGCAGCAGCCGTTGGCCGCGATCCAGCGGGCCTTCGGCGCCACCCCGACCCGGTTCTCGGCGCCGTCGTCGCCGACCATCGTGCCCATCGTGTGCGTGCCGTGCCCGTCGCCGTCGCAGGGCGCTCCCCCGCAGGTGCCGGCCGCGTCGAACCAGTTGTAGTTGTGGTCGAACACCCCGTCGCCCTTGTTGCCGCGGTACTGCCGCGCCAGGGCGGGGTGGTCGAACTGGACGCCCGTGTCGATCGAGGCCACCGTGATGTCCTCGCCGCGTACGCCGAACTGCTCCCACACGTCGTCGGCGTTGATGTTGGCGACGCCCCACTCGACCGCGTCGACCGCCTGCCGGCCGACGCCCCTGGTGACCGGGGGCGGGGCGACCTTGAACGACGGCAGCAGCGAGCTGACCTCACGCTTCGCGGCCAGCCGCTCGGCGAGGGCCTGGTCGCCGGTCACCTTGATCGCGTTCGTCGCCCAGAAGCTCTGGTACGCGACGCCGGAGGCGGTGAGTTCCCCGCGTACCGCCCGCTGGCTCTCGTCGGCGGCCTGCCTCAGCGCCCTGGCCACCGCCGTGCCGCGCGCGTTCCAGTCCCGGATCGACCGGGCCGCGCTCAGGTCCGCCTTCGCGTCGAAGTAGACCCAGAAGTCCACCGGGGACTCCTGGGCGCCGAACTGGGTCTGGAGCTGTGGACGGATCTTGGCCTTCGCGGCCGCCGCCGTCGGCTCCGGCGCGGTCGAGGGCAGCGCGGTGGCGGCGCCGTTCAGTGCGAGCACCGTGGCCACGGCGGCCACCACCACGGTCGCGATTCTTCGTCTCGACGGATGGGCTGGGCGCATGGGGGATCCTCCTCCGGGAGGGGTGTGGGGGCTGCGGCCGCGACTGGTCACAGCGGCAGGTATCGGTCGTCGTCGTCCGCGGCGTCGGTCTCGACGTCGGTCTCGTCGCCCGGTCCGGCCCCGGGACGGGACTCCACGCGCGCGTCGGCGGGGCGGGCGGTCTCCGGCGACGTCGTCTCGTCCTCGTCCGGGTCATCTCGATGCGGCATGCCAGCATCGTGGTCAACCGCGAGACGGTGCTGCGATCCCTCAGGTGAGTGAAACAACCCGCGACCGCCGGCGGGGAGTCACTCCCCCGCGCCCTCGCCGGGCTCGGCGACCAGTCCCGCGCCGATCGCCCGTGCGGTGAGCGCCGCCCGCGAGGAGACCCCGAGCTTGCGCATCGCCGACTTCATCTGGCTCGCGACGGTGTGGTGCGAGCGGTGCAGGGCATCTGCGATCTCCCGGTTCGTCCGTCCCTCGGCCGCGAGGGCGACGACCTCCCGCTCGCGGGGCGACAGGTCGGGGCCGTAGCCCTTCCGGCCGCCGCGCCACACGCGCGGCACCTGGCGGCCGTGCGCGCGCAGGGTACGGGCGACGCGGTCCACGTCGAGGCTCGCCGGCAGGGACGACAGTCCACCCAGGACGTCGGCGAGCAGGTCGAGCCCCTCTGGTACGGCTCCGGCCCGGATCAGGCACCCCGCCTGCCGCTCCCGGGAGAGCGCCGCGCCGTACGGCCGGGGAAGCGCCGCCCAGGCCGCGGCGGCCCGCCCGAACAGGCCCGCCGCCGAGGCGTGGTCGCCCGCGGCCTCGGCGAGCAGGCCCCGGCAGTCCAGCACGGCGGCCCGCGGCGCCGGCAACCGCCCGGCGGGCAGCCCTCGGGCGAACGCGTCGACCAGGTCCTGCGCCTGTGCCGTGGCTCCGACGGCGAGCAGGGCCTGGACGCGGGCGGGCACCACGTCGGTGCCCCACAGCCAGACCCCCTTCTCCGCGACGACCTCGCACGGGTCGCGGGAGAGCGTCAACGCCTCGTCGGGCCGGCCCTCGCGCAGCCGGATCTGCACCAACGTCGCCACCGCCTCGGCGACGGTGTCCCAGGCGCCGGCGTCGCGGGCGCCGGCCACGGCGCGTTCGATCTCGCGGGCGGCCTGGACGAGGTCCCCGGCCGCCATCCGCAGCAGGCCACTGATCATGATCGGCTCGACCCGGCTGACCGGGTGGAGATCGTCGGTGTCCGCCATCGTGGCCGCGCGCTCCGCGAGGCCGTCCCAGGCGCCCGTGAACCAGTCGAGGTGCAACCGGGTGGAGTCGACGAGCTCCCTGATCCTGACCTGTTCGTACTCGACGGCGAGCCGGCGGGCGGTGGCGAGCCAGCCGCCGGCCTCCGCGTACCGCCCCCACCGCATGGCCGCGTCGCCGATGTTGAGGTGGCCGACGGTGATGATCCGGCGGTCCCTGGCGGTCCGGGCCGTCTGCGGGATCTGCGCCGCCTCCGCCCAACCGCGCTCGTCACCGAGTTGCAGCAGGGCGGGCGCGCGGCCGGCCGCGACCCGTAGCCGGTCCGACGGCTCCAGCGACCGCGCGAACTCCGCCGCCCGGTCCAGCCAGGTCAGGTGCCGGGCCGCCGGCGAGCGGCCGCGCGGCCAGCCCAGCACCATCATGGCGACGGCGGGTGCGGCACGCCGACGGTCGAGGTGCGGCAGCGCCCGCTCCAGCTCGGCGTGCGCCTCGTCGAACTCCTCCATGTCGTTGAGGATCCGGGCGAGCTGGAAGCGGAGACTGGCCTCCACGCCCGGATCGGGGATGCCCCGGTCGAGCACCCGGCGCGCGGCGGCGGCGAGGTCCCGCAGGCGGCCCGGGCCGGTGAAGGAACCGAACGGCACCTTCTCCACCAGCGCGCACATCTGCTCGGCGGGCACGTCGCCGTTGGTCAGCACGTCGTGCAGCAGCGCGCCCGCGGTCGTCTCGTCGCCGGTCTGCAGCGCCACGTCCGCGGAGAGTTCCGCGTACCTGCCCCACCGCTCGCCGTCGCCGGCCTGCCGGAAGTGCCGCGCGAGCTGCGCCAGCGGCCGTGGGGTCACGGTTTCGAGCACCCGCCCGGCGCGCTCGTGCAGCGTACGGCGGTCCCGTTCGTCGATGGCGTCGTAGATGGCCCGGCCGGCCAGCACGTGGCGGAAGGACACCCGGTGGTGGTCCCGTCGGTGCAACAGGCGGCGGGCGACGGCTTCGGCCAGGCCGGCGGCGAACTCGGCCGGCGGCAGTTCGCTGATCCGCGACAGCAGGTGTTCGGCGACGGGATCGGCGACGACCGCGGCGGCTCGGAGCACCGCCCGGGTGGCGTCGTCGAGGCGGCCGGCGTGCTCCAGCACGGTGTCCCGCACCGTCGGGGGCACCACGATCTCGTCCAGGGGCAGCCGCTTCCAGCCCTGGTCGCGGCGGACGAGGTCGCCGCGTCGGGCCATCAGCCGCACGCACTCCTCCACGGCGAGCGGCACCCCTTCGGTGCGCGCGTGCAGGTGCTGGGCGAACTCGCCGGAGACCTCCTGGTTGGCCAGCATCGACGAGGCGAGCGCCGCGGTCTCGGACTCGTCGAGCGGTTCGAGGACGACCCGCAGCCGTGCGCGGTGCGGCCTGAGGCGTCCCGACAGGCGCAGCAGCCACGGGTCCCCCACCAGGTCCTCCGGGCGGTAGGCCACCACCAGGCTGGGCCCCTGGCCGTGCCGTTCGGCGAGGAACAGCAGGAACTCCCGGGTCGCGTCGTCGGACCACTGTGCGTCGTCGACGACGAGCAGGTCCACACCGAGCCTGTCGAGCAGCTCGGCGAGGGCCCGCAGCACCCGGTGCCGGGCGGCGCTCGCGTCCCCGGCCGGCTCGGGGGCCGGCGGCAGGTGCTCGGCCCACTCGGGGAACAGCGGTCGCAGGGCGCCGGCCAGGCCGCTGAGGCCCAGGCCGGCCACCGCGCCGACGTCGGCGGCCAGCAGCGCCTCGACGATCGGCCCCAACGTGTACGGCTCGCGCAGGGGCGGACAGACCGCCGTCAGCGCGGAGTGCGCACCGCCGGCGGGGGAAGCGAGGAACTCCTCCAGCAGCCGGCTCTTGCCGACGCCGGCCTCGCCCTCGATCAGCACCAGCGCCGAGGTGTCGGTGAGCACCTGCTCCAGCCGGGCCAGTTCCTCCTCGCGGCCGATCAGCAGCGGTGCCGCCACCCCGTCGACGTCCGGCTCCGCCGCGCCACGGCGGGGAGAGTAGCCGCCGACCACCACAGCCTCCACAGCTCGCCCGCTCGCACCTGCACAGCTGTCAGTGATCATTGTTTATGTGGTGGCCGGCGGCAAGGCGTCCCGCCCCGTCGTCCGGCACCAGGGGCCTCGCCGTGACGGGTGGCGGACCCGTCGACGCCGGTGCGGCCGGCCGTCCCTCAGCGGCGCCGGCGGGCGTTGAGGCGGGCGGCCTGCCGCGTCAGGTGATCGCGTTCGGCGAGGTTGGGTGCGTGGTGGGCCGCCTCGGCGTACAGCCTGGCCGCCGTCGCGAGGTCGCCGGCACGCTCGTGGAGGTACGCCGCGACCGCCGCGTGGCGGGGCAGCGAGTCGTCCAGCGCCGCGAGCGCCGCCAGGCCGGCGCGCGGGCCGTCGGCCTCGCCGACCGCCACCGCGCGGTTGAGCCGGACGACCGGGCTGTCGGTCAGGCGCACGAGTTCGTCGTACCACTCGACGATCTGCACCCAGTCGGTCTCACCGGCGGTGCGCGCGTCGGCGTGCAGCGCGGCGACGGCGGCCTGGGCCTGGAACTCGCCCAGCCGGTCGCGGGCGAGGGCCGCCTGCAGGATCCCGACGCCCTCGGCGATCGACGTGGTGTCCCACCGGCGGCGGTCCTGCTCGCCCAGCGGCACCAGGCTGCCGTCGGGCGCGGTCCGGGCGGCGCGCCGGGCGTGGTGCAGCAGCATGAGGGCGAGCAGCCCGGCCACCTCGGGGTGGTCGATCGCGGCGGCGAGTTGCCGGGTGAGCCGGATCGCCTCGGCGGCCAGGTCCACGTCGCCGGAGTAGCCCTCGTTGAAGACCAGGTAGAGCACGCGCAGCACGGTGGCGACGTCGCCCGGGTGGTCGAGTCGCACGCCGGAGACGGTGCGCTTGGCGCGGCTGATGCGCTGTGCCATGGTCGCCTCGGGCACCAGGTACGCCCGGGCGATCTGGCGGGTGGTCAGTCCGCCCACGGCGCGCAGCGTGAGCGCGACCGCCGACGAGGGCGTCAGCGACGGGTGGGCGCACAGGAAGTAGAGCTGGAGCGTGTCGTCGGACGCGGGCACGGGGCCGGGCGGGGGCTCGACGTCGACGAGGTCCTCGCGTCGGCGGCGGGCGGCCTCGGCGCGGGCCGCGTCGAGGAACTTGCGCCAGGCGACGGTGACCAGCCAGCCCTTCGGGTCGCGCGGCGGGTCGGCGGGCCAGCCGCGGACGGCCTCGACCAGCGCGTCCTGCACGGCGTCCTCGGCCGCGGCGAAGGCGGCTCCACGGCGGACGAGGACGCCGAGCACGACCGGTGTGAGGCTCCGCAGCAGGGCCTCGTCCATCAGGTCACTCCGTGATGGTGGGCGACGCGGTCAGGAAGGGGCGCAGTTCGAGCCACTCGTGGATGGGCCGCCCGCCCGCCCCCGGCGCGGCGGACAGCTCGCCGGCCAGCTCGACGGCGCGCTCGTGGCTGTCCACGTCGATCACCATCCAGCCGGCGATGAGGTCCTTGGTCTCGGCGAACGGCCCGTCGGTGACCGGCGGGCGCCCCTCGCCGTCGTACCGGACGAACGTCCCCTCGGGGGCGAGCGCCTGAGCGTCCACGAACTCGCCGGTGCCCTCGAGCCGGGCCGCGAAGTCGTGCATGTACCGCACGTGCGCGGAGATCTCCTCCGGCGTCCACTGGTCCATGGGCACGTCGTTGACCGCGGCCGGGGCTCCGCGGTAGTGCTTGAGCAGCAGGTACTTGGCCATGGCGTTCTCCTCGATGCCGGCGCGACCCCCATTCTGGCCGCGTCCGCTGCGGGGACGGAGCCGGGCATCGGTTCTCGACATCGCCGGCGTGGATGTTCCCGAGTTTCGTGGCCGGAAGCCGAGCCGGCCGACGCGTACCGTCGGCCGGTCACCCGCCGGCGGGACTGACGCCGGAGAGCGGCGGCCGCGGCGCCGGCGGCTCGGCGAGGGGTGGTGCCGGCGGTTCGGCGAGGAGTCGGACGAGCAACCAGGCCAGCGCGGGCAGGACGATCAGCGGCGCGAGTGCCGTCCGCAGCGACGTGGCGTCCGCGAGCGCGCCGATGAGCGGGCTGGCCAGGCCGCCGGCGCTGATCGTGAGACCCAGCGTGATCCCGCTGGCGGTGCCGACGTGGTTGGGCAGGTAGTCCTGGCCGAGCGTGACCTGCAGCGAGAACGGGACGTAGAGGCCGACGGAGGTGAGCACCACGAAGAGGAGGAGGGCGGGCCCCGGCACGAGGACCACCCCGGCGACGGCGGGCAGCGTCAGGAGGCAGGTCCACCGGACCACGGTCACCCGGTCCCACCGGTCGGCCAGCCGGCCGCCGACCACGGTGCCGACGGTGCCGCCCAGGTAGAGCAGGAACAGCGCGAGGGCGCCGGCCGGGGCGCCGCCGCCGGTGCGTTCCCGGGCGTAGAACGAGATGAAGGTGCTGAAGCCGGTGAAGACGACGGACCGGCAGACCATGGCCAGCGTCAGTACGGCGAACGACCTGCGGTCGTCTCCGCCGGGCCGGGCCGTGGTGCGGGCGGCCGGCCCGGTGCCCGCGCCACGCAGCACGGGCGCGCAGAGCGCCGCGCCGACCAGGGCCGGAACGGCGAGCACGGGGGTCAGCCCCAGGCCACCCCCCGCCATCACCAGGGCGACCAGGAGGGGCGCGCACGCGAAGCCGAGGTTCCCACCGAGGGAGAACCAGCCCATCGCGGTGTGGCTGCCCCGACTGGCCCGGCGGGCGAGGCGGGCGGACTCGGGATGGTACGCGGCCACGCCGATGCCGGCGATCGCGACGAGTGCCAGCGTCGTCGCGTAGGAGGCGGTGACGCCGGCGAGCGCGGTGCCGGCCCCGGCCAGCAGCGTGCTGACCGGCAGCAGCCAGGGCAGCGCCCGCCGGTCGGTCAGCGCGCCGAACAGTGGCTGCGCGAGCGAGGAGAGCAACGAGGCGGCCAGCACGATGCCCGAGGCGGCGGCGTACGTGTACGACCGCTCGGCGACGAAGAACGGCACCAGCGCCGCCACCGCACCCTGGTAGAAGTCCACACACGCATGCCCGGCCGACAGCGGGACGATCGATTCGCGTCTTCGCACGCCGCCATCGTCGCCGGCCGGCGCGCTGTCCCGCTTCCGATAAACTGCCACTCGATGCCTGAGACCCGCCACGTCGCGATCGCCCCGACCCGGGCCCAGCCGTTGCCCGCGGGGGCGCGCATCACCCCGCACCGGCACGACGACCACCAGATCGTCTACGCCGGCCGGGGTGTGCTCACGATCGACACGGACGCGGGCTCGTGGGTGGCGCCCGCGAACCGGGCGATCTGGATCCCCGCCGGCACCGTCCACGCCCATCGGGCGCACGGCAGGGCCGAACTGCACCTGGTCGGTCTGCCCGCGCGGGACAACCCGCTGACGCTCGACCGGCCCGCCGTGCTGGTGGTGGGGCCGCTGCTGCGCGAGCTGATCCTGGCCTACACCCGCGATCCGCAGGACGACAGCCCGGAGCGTGAACGGCTGCGCGCGGTCCTGCTCGACCAGCTCCGCGTCTCGCCCCAGCGGCCCTTCCACCTGCCGTACCCCACCGACGCCCGGCTCGTCGCGCTCTGCGCGATCCTGCGGGCCGACCCGGCGGACGGGCGCACGCTGGCCGCGCTGGGCCGCGAGGTCGGCGCGAGCGACCGCACGCTGGCCCGGCTGTTCGCCGCCGATCTCGGCATGAGCTTTCCGCAGTGGCGCACCCAGCTGCGCCTGCACCACGCGCTGCTGCTGCTCGCCGACGACATGCCGGTCACCGCCGTGGCGCGGCGCTGCGGGTGGGCGTCCGCGAGCGCCTTCATCGACGTCTTCCGGCGGGCCTTCGGGCACACGCCCGGCGCGCACCTACGGTGATCTCGGAGCCGGGGTGCCTGTCCCACCGGCGTCCCCGGCTCCGCGGCACCGCGTCGGCGGAGGAGGTCGTGGTGCGGCGCGGGGCCGGGTGGGCGTCAGCGCGGCTGTCCGCCGTCCCCGGCGAGGAGGGGGCGGAGGACGGCGTACGACCAGGCGGCCAGGGTCGTCGGCGTGGTGGTGGTGACGTCGCGGGCCTGCTCGGGCACGAAGCCGTCGCGCAGCCCGATCGACATCCCGAGCATCGCCTCGACCTGCTTCGCGCTCATCCCGGCGCCGGCGAGCATCGCCCGCATCTCCTCGTCGGCGACCCGCCGGGCCCGCACGGGGTGCCCGGTCGCCCGGCCGACGATCGCGAGGGCCTCGTCCCAGCTGAGGTCCTCGGGGCCGTGTACGGCCCGGACGTGGCGGCCGGACCAGTCGGCGCGCAGCAGCCACGAGGTGGCGACCCGGGCGATGTCGGCGGGGGCCACCCACGGCATAGGCTGGTCGGTGGGAAGCACGACCGGCACCTCGCCGGCGCGCAGCTGGTCGATCTGCGGCAGCAGGTTGGAGAAGAAGAACCCGCAGCGCAGGTGCAGCACCGCCGCGCCGGTGCCGTCGAGCAGTTCCTCGACCCGGGCCAGGCCGTCGATCTCGCCGGCGCCGTGCCGCAGCTCCGCGCCGACGCTGCTCTGCAGCACGACCCGGGCGACACCCGAACGGGTCACGGCGGCCGCGATCGACGCGCCGAAGCGTGCGTAGTCGGCCAGGGGGTCGTCGGACGCGACCGCCGGAACGGTGACGAAGAGGGCCTCGACTCCTCGGACGGCCTCCTCGACGGCGGCCTCGTCGGCGAGGTCGACGACCCGCGGGTCGACGTGGTCACGCAGGGCCGGGTCGAGACTCCCCGGGCGGTGTCCGAGCACCCGGGGCCGGACGCCGGCGCGCACGAGGTCGCGCACGACGTGGCGGCCGACGTTACCGGACGGTGCGGTGGTGGCGATGGTCATGCGGGCGACGCTAACGCCGGATGTGGCCAGCCCACGGCCACATCTCCGGGCATCCTTGACGCTGTCATGGATCACGATGTCGCCGCCCGCACCCTGCTCCTGCTGACCCTGCTCCAGACCCGGCCCACCTGGCCGGCGGCCGAACTCGCCGAGCGCACCGGCGTCAGCCCGCGCACGCTGCGCCGCGACCTGCGGCGACTCGCCGAACTCGGTTACGAGGTGGTGGGCAGGCCAGGACCCGGGGGCCACTACCGGCTGGCGGTGGGCGCCCGGGTGCCGCCGATGGTGTTCGACGACGACGAGGTGGTCGCCCTGGTCGTCGGGCTCCGGATGGCCGAGCAGGGGCCGGCGGCCGAGGCCGCCGCGCGGGCCCTGGTCAAGCTGCGCCGGGTCCTGCCCCGGCGGCTGGCGGCCCTCGCCACCGACGTCGCCGCCCACAGCGAGACGGTCGTACTCGACGAGGCGCGGCCGCCGGACGCCCCCCTCGGACCGCTGACGGCCGCGGCCGCCGCCGACCTCGGGGTCCGCTTCACCTACACCGACCAGCACGGAACCACCTCCCGCCGGCGGGTCGACTCGGTGCGCTGCCTGTTCGTGCGCGGGCGGTGGAACGTGCTGGCCTACGACCTCGACCGCGCCGACTGGCGGGTCTTCCGTCTCGACCGGATACGCGACGTGGTCGGCGACGGGCCGACGACGCGGCGCGATCCCCCCGCCGACGACCTCGCCACCTGGCTGCGCACCGACTTCGGCAGGTCGGCGACCGGCCGCGACTGAGTTCCCGGGCCCGGACGAGGTGCCGGAGACGCCGCTTCGGGATGCCAGGTCCGATAACCGCCGGAAGCCGCGACCGCGGAGGCGCACCCTGGTGGCCCAGGCGGGATCACCGCCGTCCGACACCTGGGAGATTCATGTACGCCGACAGCACCCGTCGAGACGCCCGCCAGCGTGTCGGCGAGACGGACTGGGTCGCGCTCGCCGAGGCGCTGGACGCGACCGGCTGCGCCCTGACCGCCGAGCTGCTCGCCCCCGGGCAGTGCCGGGCCGTCGCCGGGCTGTTCGAGCGGGCCGAGCTGTTCCGCGGCACCGTCGACATGGCCCGGCACCGGTTCGGCTCCGGGACGTACCGCTACTTCACCCACGAGTTGCCCCCCGTGGTCGCCGAGCTGCGCGAGGCTCTCTACCCGCGACTGCTGGCCGTGGCCCGGGACTGGGCCGAGCGGCTCGGCCGGCCCGCACCCTGGCCCGACGACCTGCACGAGTGGCTGGCGACGTGCCACGCGGCGGGGCAGGACCGCTCCGCGCAGATCCTGCTGCGTTACGGGCAGGGCGACTGGAACGCCCTGCATCGCGACGTCTTCGGTGATCTGGTCTTCCCCCTCCAGGTGGTGATCGGCCTCGACGCGTACGGCGCCGACTACACCGGGGGCGAGTTCCTCCTCGTCGAGCAGCGGCCCCGCGCCCAGTCGCGCGGCACGACCGTCGCCCTGCCCCAGGGACACGGCCTCGTCTTCACCACCCGGGACCGCCCCGTCCGCACCAGGCGCGGCTGGTCCGCCGGCTCCGTCCGGCACGGGGTCAGCCTCGTCCACTCCGGCCGCCGCCACGCCCTCGGCATGGTCTTCCACGATGCGTAGCCGGCCCGGCAACCCCGGCGGCGACGAGGCCCGCCCGTCTCCGCTGCTGGGACCGGCCGCGAACGCGTACGAGCGGCTTCCACGGCCGGCCCCGCACACGGCGGCCGAGCTGGCGGCACTCGCCGGCCTGCTGACGGCGCCCGGGGCCGGCGTCACGACCGTGACGGTCGGTCACAGCAGGGACGCCGCCGCCACAGCGTCCGTGGCGGCGTTCACCGCGTGGTGGGAGGCGCGCGGCGGCGTGGTCCTGGCGGTCGTCGACTGGCCCGAGACGGCGGCCTCGTGGCTGCGGGCCGCCGGCCGGATGACCGCGGAGACCCCAGACGCCTGGGTCGTCGCCGCGGCCATGACCGGCTTCGTGCAACTCGCCCGGCGGATGCTGGTGAGCACCGCGTGGGACCCTTCCCGGACGTACGCGTTCGGATCCCTCTGCGACTCGCGCCTGCCGACGCTCGCCGGTCCCGGCGCGCTGGACGGTCTGCGCGGCGCCGGCGTGGACGGCGGCACCTGGGAGGTGCGCGGTCGCGGCGTCACCACGTTTCCGCCCCGGACCGGCGGGTGATGGCCACGCGCGGGGCGGCGCCGGCGGAGGGGCCCACGCACCCGCTCGGCACGCCGCAGCGCCTGGAGCTGCCCCTTCGACAACTCCGGTCAATCCATCTGGATCTGTAGTTCTTCAGCCAAGGTCGAGAACGCGACCGGATCGGCGAAGACGTAGCCGGAATCGCCGTTCGCGTCCATCAGGCTGACGAACACCCGCGAATCCGCGTCTGCACGCAGAAGGTCGTGAATCTCGAAGATCATCAGCGTGTCGAGGTACCGGTGGGAAAGATGCTCCAGGTGCCACTCGAGCTCATCGCCGTTGACGAGCAGCCGGATGCGCCCCCCGTCCTCGCCGTCAGGCAACTCCACACCGGTGATCGCCACGGCGCCGCCCGTACAGGCGGCGAACCGGTCGAACAGATCTCGGTAGCCCGCCAGCAGGCTGTCCACCTTGGGGCCCACACTGACGCCGACACCCAGCTCTTCCATCAGGGCGATCAAGGCACCTGTCTTGTCATCGCCGTAGTACGACAGTGGTTCGTCGCGTTCGTCCGCGAGCCTCGCCACTGCTGTGGGCGCGACTATGCCCAGCTCCGCTGCCCGGTCTGCTATCTGCCCGACCGTCTCCAACGTCGCCATCTTCGTCCCTTCTCGTCCCGGACGCCTCGCACCGTGACGCTCGCACAGAAGTGCAGGACAGCCAGCCGGCCAGGGTGATTCGACTTCGACGACATCGCCGTCAGGAGCCCAGGCACGGAGGTTACCGTCGGTGTACGACAGTCCAATCCGGACGAAGACCCGACTCGCAGACGCCAGTGCCATGGTGCGCGTGCGAGCGGTGGCACCACGTGGCATGTTTCGATCACCAGCCGGCCGGACCAGCCCGTGTGCGTCGCCAACGTCCATGGACGGAACACCTAGGCCAGTTGCCCCATGGCGTTGTGCGTGCCCTGCCCGAGGCCGATGCCCTGGAGCGGGGCGGACGGGATGCCGGCGGCCAGGATCGCCGCGACCGCCGTACGACTGTTGACGCCCAGCTTGGCGAAGATGCGGTGCAGGTGTGCCTCGATGGTCCGGGGGCTGAGGAACAGCCGGCGGGCTATCTGGTCGTTGGTCAGCCCGGTGGTCACCATCTGCGCGACCTCGAGTTCGCGGTCGGTCAACGCGGGCCGGTCGGGGCCGCCCGCGCCGCCCTCGGCCGTGGCGCGGGTGCGTTGCCGGGGGCGGCGCGAGTTCATGCGCCGCTCCTCGCGGACGGCCTCGGCCAGGTACAGCTCGGCCCCGCACTGCTCGAACAGGGCCCGCGCCCTGGCGAAGGCCGCCCGGGCCGGTCCGAGCCGACCGGCCGAGCCGAACGCGACGGCGGCGCAGAGGTGCGCCCGGCCGGCGTACGACATGGCTCCGGCGGGCTCGAAGAGGGCCGCCGCCCGCTGCGCGGCGACCGCCGCGGCCGCCGGGTCCCCGGCGAGGGCGCCGGCGTGGGCGAGGTGGGCGAACGCCCGGGGCAGCGCCAGCGACGGCGGCGCCGCCTGCTCGGCGCGCCGCGCCCAGTCCCGCGCGGCGGCAGGGTCGCCTCGCTGGGCGTTCGCGATCGACAGGAGGTGGTACCGGTAGCTGCGGGCGACGACCAGCCCGCCCGTGTCGTGCTCCGGCCCCGCCCCGAGCAGGTCCGCGCAGTCGGCCGGCCCACCCGCGTGCAGCCGGGCGCAGGCGAGGGTGACCTGCGCGGACGTGCCGTACCAGCCCGTCTCCGGTGGGGCGCAGCGGAGGGCCGCCGTGGCGTCGGCGACCGCCTCCGGCAGCCGCCCCTGCCCGATGGCCGTCCACGCCGTCAGGGTCAGCGCGAGCGCCCGCAGGATCTCGCTGTCGGTGCCCGCCGCCGCCGACAGCGCCTCCCGCGCGCATCCGGCTGCCGCGTCGAGGCGCCCCAGCAGCGCGTACACCGTGGCCTGCCCGTGCAGCAGGTGGGTGGTCAGGTGGTGCTGACCGCCGACCCGGGCCAGTTGCAGGCCCCGGGCGAGGTGCCGCTGGGCGGCCTCGAACCGTTCGAGGCGGATCTCCGCCCAGCTCAGGAACCAGACGACCTCCAGATTGGACCGCAGGTCACCGTCGGAGAGCGCGTCGACGTGCGCCGCGGCGTCGTCGGCGAGGGTGGACGTCCGGTCGGTGAACGTCTCGGCGGCCACCCGGGTGGCGACGCTGACGGCCAGTGCCGCCGCCAGCAGGGCGGGGTCGCCCGACCCGGCGGCGAGTTGCCGGGTCTCGTCGGCCCGGGCCGGCGCGTCCGGGGGCAGCCGATCGCAGAGCCAGGTCGCGGCGAGCTCCAGGCGGAGCCGAACGGCGGGACCGGTGCGGCCCTCGGGCAGGGCCTCGATCTCCCGCTCCAGTCGGGCCCGGGCCTCGACGTGCCGGCCGAGCAGCCGGTCGACCAGGGCGGAGAGCGTGGCGACCTCGGCCCGCTGCTCGACGCTGCCGGTCGGCAGGCGCCGCCGCACGTCGTCCAGCTGCTCGCGGCTGAGTTGGAGCCGGCCGGCGACCGCCAGGGACCGGGCCCGCAGGATCCGCAGCCGCCGTTCGAGGGCGGCGTTGTCCTCGTCGCCCGGCAGCAGGCGCAGCGCCGCCGTCAGCCAGTGGGCGCTGGCGGCCGGTGCGGTCTCGGCGGCCGCGACCGCCGCCGCGACGAGGGTGTCGACCGCGGCCCGCTCGCCCGGGACGGCGTAGCGCTCGACGTGGCCCGCCCGCACCGAGGGGGCGGCGCCGCGGTCGCGCAGCGCGGCGTCGACCGCACGGTGCGCGTCGAGCCGCCAGACCGGGCTCGCCGCGCCGTACGCCACGACCCGCAGGAGCGGGTGGCGGTACCGGAAGCCGCCCGCCACCGGCCGGATGAGGTCGCGGTCGACCAGCGCGTCGAGGACGGCGTACACCTCGCCGGGTGTCAGCCGGCAGACGGCCGCGACCAGGCCCGGGTCGAAGCTCTCCCCGGCCAGGGCCGCGGCGGAGGCGACCATGCTCTGCCGCGCGGACAGGCCGTCGAAGTCGGCCGACAGCGCGGCGTGCGCCGGGCGGGGCAGCTCCAGGTGCAGCAGCGCGTCACGACAGGCCGGCGCCGGCGGGAGGGCGGACGGCGGGGCGTCGCGGTGGGCCAGGGCCAGCGCGGTGAGGTAAAGCGGGTTACCGTCGCCGGCGGCGAGCACCGCCTCCCGGCAGCGCGGTGGCACCCCCCACGAGTCCACCAGCCGCCCGGCGTCGGCCGGACGCAGCGGGGCCAGGTCGACGATCGTGGCGTCGTCGCGCCGCTCGGCGTCGGCGACCGCGCGCAGCAGCCGCGCGGGCGCCTGCCTGGGGCGTAC